>NZ_JAMDGW010000008.1:0-241119 GCF_028656995.1 Pseudomonas sp. TNT2022 ID642
CTAAGTGGCCGTTACCGCAGGAATGGATATGTACCCAAAAAATATGTCGTTGCTGAAATCGATCCCCCTCACCCCAGCCCTCCCGAAACGTCGGACCGCCCCCAAGGGGGCGAGGGGGAAGGGAGCCGATCTTCATACAGTTCAAAATCTCAGCCCGGCTCGGTCAGTTGCTGAGAAACTCGGCTACTTTCTGCGCAGCACTGGCCAAATGCTGTTCATGGGTAAAACCTGAAGCCTTGAGCGGTTTCAAATCATGATCCCCGGCCACCAGCCAAAAAACCTTGATACTCGGCGATAACGTATACGCCTCAACCGCCTCCCGATTGCCCAGCGCATCCCGCTCCCCCTGCACAATCAACGTCCGCGTCTTCAAACCAGCCAAATGCTCAACCCGCGGCTTCTCCGGCTTCCCCACTGCATAAAACGGATACCCCAAACACACCAACGCATCGGCACCCAATTCGTCAGCCAATAGACTCGCCATCCGCCCACCCATGGACTTCCCGCCAACGGCCAAAACCCCAGCGACATGACGTCGCACTTCGCCATACACCTCACGCCAACATTCCTGCAATTTCCCCGCAGGATTCGGCGGCCGCTTCACCCCATCCACCCGCCGCTGCGCCATATAAGGAAACTCAAACCGCAACACGTTCACGCCCAGTGCAGCGAGGCGCCCAGCCATATCTGTCATCCACTCGCTATCCATCGGCGCCCCCGCACCGTGGGCGAGGATCAAGGTCGCAAACGCCTTACCCTCAGCGCCATCCCAAAGCCACCCATGATCACGCACGCACTGCGCCCATTGATCCCCGTCAATACTGGCCTTGTGCTGTTTGTCCATGCTTGCCTCGCTTTTAGTCTGCCTATAACTCCAGACGAAGGATTCGCCGCGTGTCTTGCGCGCGCTCACTTCGGCTGAACCGTGGATGGGGAACCATGAACACTTCTATCAGTACCGCCTACAACTACAAGGTGGTCCGCCAATTCGCCATTATGACGGTGGTGTGGGGCATCGTCGGCATGGGCCTCGGGGTTTTTCTCGCGGCCCAATTGGTCTGGCCCGAACTCAACTTCAATTTGCCCTGGACCAGTTTCGGCCGTCTGCGCCCGCTGCACACCAACGCGGTGATCTTCGCGTTCGGTGGCTGTGCGCTGTTCGCCAGTTCGTTCTACTCGGTGCAACGCACCTGCCAGACTCAGCTGTTTGCGCCGAAAATCGCCGCGTTCTGCTTCTGGGGCTGGCAACTGGTGATCCTGCTGGCGGCGATCAGCCTGCCACTGGGTTACACCAGCTCCAAGGAATACGCCGAGCTGGAATGGCCGATCGACATCCTGATCACCATCGTCTGGGTCGCCTACGCGATCGTGTTCTTCGGCACGATCATGCAGCGCAAGACCAAACACATTTATGTGGGCAACTGGTTCTTCGGCGCGTTCATCATCACTGTGGCGATTCTGCACATCGTCAACAACCTTGAGTTGCCGGTGAGTTTCACCAAGTCGTACTCGGTGTACGCCGGTGCAACCGACGCGATGGTGCAATGGTGGTACGGCCACAACGCCGTAGGCTTTTTCCTCACCGCCGGTTTCCTCGGGATGATGTACTACTTCGTGCCGAAACAGGCCGAGCGTCCGGTGTATTCGTATCGTCTGTCGATCGTGCACTTCTGGGCGCTGATCACCCTGTACATCTGGGCCGGCCCGCACCACTTGCACTACACCGCGCTGCCGGACTGGGCGCAGTCGCTGGGCATGGTGATGTCGCTGATCCTGCTGGCACCGAGCTGGGGCGGCATGATCAACGGCATGATGACCCTCTCGGGCGCCTGGCATAAGTTGCGCAGCGACCCGATCCTGCGCTTCCTCGTGGTCTCGCTGGCGTTCTACGGCATGTCGACCTTCGAAGGTCCGATGATGGCGATCAAAACCGTCAACGCCCTCTCCCACTACACCGACTGGACCATCGGCCACGTACACGCCGGCGCCCTCGGCTGGGTGGCGATGATTTCCATCGGCGCGCTGTACCACATGATCCCGAAAATCTTCGGCAAGGCGCAGATGCACAGCGTCGGCTTGATCAACGCGCACTTCTGGCTCGCGACCATCGGCACCGTGCTCTACATCGCTTCGATGTGGGTCAACGGCATCGCCCAGGGCCTGATGTGGCGCGCGGTGAACGAGGACGGCACGCTGACCTACTCCTTCGTCGAAACCCTGGTGGCCAGCCACCCAGGCTTCATCGTGCGGCTGATTGGTGGGGCGATCTTCCTCAGCGGCATGTTCCTGATGGCTTACAACACCTGGCGCACCGTGCGGGCCTCGCAGCCTGCTGACGTCGTCGCTGCCGCGCAGATGGCCTGAGGAGTCCGCCATGAAACACGAAACGATTGAAAAGAACGTCGGCCTGTTGATGTTGCTCATGGTGTTCGCCGTGAGCATCGGCGGCCTGACCCAGATCGTCCCGCTGTTCTTCCAGGACGTCACCAACAAACCGGTGGAAGGCATGAAGCCCTACACCGCGCTGCAACTGGAAGGCCGCGACATCTACATCCGCGAAGGCTGCGTCGGTTGCCACTCGCAGATGATCCGCCCGTTCCGCGCCGAAACCGAGCGCTACGGCCACTACTCGGTTGCGGGCGAAAGCGTTTGGGATCACCCGTTCCTGTGGGGGTCGAAACGTACCGGTCCGGATCTGGCCCGGGTCGGCGCGCGTTACTCGGATGACTGGCACCGCGCGCACTTGTACAACCCGCGCAACGTCGTACCGGAATCGAAAATGCCGGCCTACCCGTGGCTGGTTACGCAAGCGGTCGACAGCAGCCACACCGAAACCAAGCTCAAGACCATGCGCACCCTCGGCGTGCCGTATACCGACGACGACATCAGCGGCGCGGTGGCCAGCCTCAAGGGCAAGACCGAAATGGACGCCCTCGTTTCTTACCTGCAAGTGCTCGGCACTGCGATCAAGAGCAAGAGGTGAGCACGATGATCATTGAAATGAGTGCAGGCCTGATTCGCGGCCTCGGCACGGTCGTGGTGTTCGTCGCCTTCGTCGGTTTAACGCTTTGGGTATTCAACCGCAAGCGCACCCCGGAGTTTGCCGAAGCACGTCTGCTGCCGTTCGCCGATGAACCGCAACCCGACACTACCCAAGCACCTGAAACAAGGAGTACCCGGCCATGACCACCTTCTGGAGTACGTGGATCTGCGTACTGACCATCGGCAGCCTGATCGGCCTGACGTGGCTGCTGATCGGCACCCGCCGGGGCGAAACCAAGGGCAGCGTCGACCAGACCATGGGCCACAGCTTCGACGGCATCGAGGAGTACGACAACCCGCTGCCGCAGTGGTGGTTCATGCTGTTCGCCGGCACGCTGGTGTTTTCCGTGGGTTATCTGATCCTCTATCCGGGCCTGGGCAACTGGAAAGGCATCCTGCCGGGTTACGAGGATGGCTGGACCGGTGTGCACGAGTGGGAAAAGGAAATGAACAAGGCTGATGCCAAGTTCGGCCCGATCTTCGCCAAGTTCGCCGCCATGCCGGTGGAAGAAGTGGCGAAGGATCCGCAGGCGCTGAAAATGGGTGGCCGCTTGTTCGCCTCCAACTGCTCGGTGTGCCACGGTTCTGACGCCAAAGGTGCGTTCGGTTTCCCTAACCTCGCTGACAGCGACTGGCGCTGGGGCGGTGACGCCGACACCATCAAGACCACCATCATGGGTGGCCGGATGGCGGCGATGCCAGCCTGGGGCGAAGTGCTCGGCGAGGCCGGGGTGAAGAACGTTGCCGCGTATGTGCGTCACGAGCTGGCCGGTCTGCCATTGCCCGCCGACAGCAAGGCCGACCTGCAAGCCGGACAGCAGGCGTTCAGCACCACGTGCGTAGCCTGTCATGGGGCAACCGGCCACGGCACTGAAGCCATGGGTGCGCCGAATCTGACGCACCCGGCCGGGTTTATCTACGGCACCAGCCTGACGCAACTGGAACAGACCATTCGTCATGGTCGTCAGGGTCATATGCCGGCGCAGAACGAGCTGTTGGGCAACGACAAAGTGCAATTGCTCGCCGCTTATGTGTACAGTCTGTCGCACGGATTGCATACAGAAAAACTGATTACTGAAGACAACAAAAAGTAATCATTGCGTACACCTCTGCCGCACCTTTCTCGGTGCGGCAGCATCCTGCCCCTTTGCGACGCATTGTCGCACCCCTTCACACCCTCACCTTTCGGTTCCCCGGATTCGGGTCTACGCTTGCTCGATGCGGACTGGCCCGTGCCGGTTCCAGGTCGACCCCCGAGCGATGTGTTCGATGAATTGGCTGACAGACTCGCCGCAAAGGCCGGTAGATACCGGCTGTCGCGCCGATTGCCATTCATCAGCCGAACTGGCCGTTCGAACATACCTCGTTACAAGTGACCTGAACCCCTCGCTTTTTTCGTTCGCTGCGACATTTTGTCCGAGGCCGATTTTGTCCTTACGCGGCGCATGGAAAGGCCGCAGAATCAGCGTTGGAAAGCATTGACCCAGGTCATGGCGCGTTGCAATGACCCCCTGCTCTCTGCATACTTGCGGCCGATTTTAATCCTAATAAAATACCCAAACCGTGGAACCTTAGAATGAGCACAGCAATCAGTCCGACTGCTTATAACTATAAGGTAGTCCGCCAGTTCGCCATCATGACGGTGGTCTGGGGGATCCTTGGCATGGGGCTCGGTGTCTTCATCGCCTCGCAACTGGTCTGGCCGGAATTGAACTTCGGTCTGCCGTGGACGAGCTTTGGACGCCTGCGCCCGTTGCACACAAACCTGGTGATTTTCGCCTTCGGTGGTTGTGCACTATTTGCCACTTCCTACTATGTCGTGCAGCGAACCTGCCAGACGCGACTGATCTCCGACAGCCTCGCGGCCTTCACCTTCTGGGGCTGGCAAGCGGTCATCGTTGGCGCGATCATTACCTTGCCGCTGGGTTACACCACCACCAAGGAATACGCGGAACTGGAATGGCCGATCGCCATTTTGCTGGCCATTGTCTGGGTCACCTACGGTCTGGTGTTCTTCGGCACCATCACCAAGCGCAAAACCAAGCACATCTACGTGGGTAACTGGTTCTACGGTGCGTTCATCGTCGTCACGGCGATGCTGCACATCGTCAACCACATGTCGCTGCCGGTGAACCTGTTCAAGTCCTACTCCGCCTACTCGGGCGCGACCGATGCGATGATCCAGTGGTGGTACGGCCACAACGCGGTGGGCTTCTTCCTGACCACCGGGTTCCTCGGGATGATGTATTACTTCGTGCCGAAACAGGCCGAGCGTCCGATCTACTCCTATCGCCTGTCGATCGTGCACTTCTGGGCACTGATCACCCTGTACATCTGGGCCGGCCCGCACCACCTGCACTACACCGCCCTGCCGGATTGGGCACAATCGCTGGGCATGGCGATGTCGATCATCCTCCTGGCGCCAAGCTGGGGCGGCATGATCAACGGCATGATGACCCTGTCGGGCGCCTGGCATAAGCTGCGCACCGACCCGATCCTGCGTTTCCTCGTGGTCTCGCTGGCGTTCTACGGCATGTCGACCTTCGAAGGTCCGATGATGGCGATCAAGACCGTCAACTCGCTCTCGCACTACACCGACTGGACCATCGGCCACGTACACGCCGGCGCTCTCGGCTGGGTGGCAATGATCTCGATCGGCGCGATCTACCACATGATCCCGCGTCTGTTCGGCCGTGCGCAGATGCACAGCGTTGGCCTGATCAACGCGCACTTCTGGCTCGCGACCATCGGCACCGTGCTGTACATCGCGTCGATGTGGGTCAACGGCATCACTCAGGGCCTGATGTGGCGTGCAATCAACGACGACGGCACCCTCACCTACTCGTTCGTTGAAGCGCTGCAAGCCAGCCACCCGGGCTACATCGTCCGTGCGCTGGGCGGTGCATTCTTCGCCAGCGGCATGTTCCTGATGGCTTACAACGTGTGGCGCACCGTGCGCGCCTCGAACCCGGTTGAAGCTGAAGCCGCTGCCCAGATCGCTGTCGTTGGAGCTCACTGATGAAGCATGAAGCTGTCGAGAAGAATATTGGCCTGCTGGCCTTCTTCATGGTCATCGCCGTCAGCGTTGGCGGCCTGACCCAAATCGTTCCGCTGTTTTTCCAGGACGTCACCAACAAGCCGGTCGAAGGCATGAAGCCGCGTTCGGCACTGGAACTGGAAGGCCGCGACGTTTACATCGCCAACGGCTGTGTCGGCTGCCACTCGCAGATGATCCGACCGTTCCGCGCCGAAACCGAACGCTATGGCCACTACTCGGTCGCCGGTGAAAGCGTCTGGGATCACCCGTTCCTGTGGGGTTCCAAACGTACCGGTCCGGATCTGGCTCGCGTCGGTGGTCGTTACTCCGATGACTGGC
The DNA here is from genome assembly GCF_028656995.1 of Pseudomonas sp. TNT2022 ID642. NCBI lineage: Bacteria > Pseudomonadati > Pseudomonadota > Gammaproteobacteria > Pseudomonadales > Pseudomonadaceae > Pseudomonas > Pseudomonas sp. TNT2022 ID642. Next base: position 6,419 of record NZ_JAMDGW010000008.1, read on the forward strand.
AACGTGCGCACTTGTACAACCCGCGCAACGTGGTGCCTGAGTCGAAAATGCCGGCTTACCCGTTCCTCGTGGAAAACAAGCTCGACGGCAAGGAAACCGCCAAGAAAATGGAGGTTTTGCGCACCCTCGGCGTCCCTTACACCGACGAAGACATCGCCGGTGCTCAGGATGCCGTGAAGGGCAAAACCGAAATGGACGCGCTGGTGGCCTATCTGCAAGGCCTGGGCACCATCATCAAAAGCAAACGGTGATCTGGATGGATATCGGGATGATTCGTGGCCTGGGCACCGTTGTTGTGATGGTGGCCTTCATCGGTCTGGCGCTGTGGGTGTTCAGCCCCAAGCGCAAGTCGGAGTTTGAAGACGCGACCTTGTTGCCTTTTGCGGATGATCCCGAAGCCATCAAGCACGTCGAGCAAGCTTCTAGGAGTAACAAAGAATGACTACATTCTGGAGTCTGTACGTCACAGTCCTCAGTCTCGGTACGATCTTCGCGCTGACCTGGCTGCTGCTGTCGACCCGCAAGGGCCAGCGCAGCGAACAGACGGACGAGACGGTCGGGCACTCCTTCGACGGGATCGAGGAGTACGACAACCCACTGCCGAAATGGTGGTTCATGCTGTTTGTCGGCACCATCATTTTTGCCCTGGGTTACCTGGTGCTATACCCGGGTCTGGGCAACTGGAAAGGCCTGCTGCCGGGCTACAACTACCTTGACAACGACAAGCAGACCGCGTTCGCCAACGGCCAGACCGGCTGGACCGGCGTGCACGAGTGGGAAAAGGAAATGGCTCGCTCGGACGCCAAATTCGGTCCGATCTTCGCCAAGTTTGCCGCCATGCCGATCGAAGAAGTGGCCAAGGATCCGCAAGCACTGAAAATGGGTGGCCGTCTGTTCGCCTCCAACTGCTCGGTGTGCCACGGTTCCGACGCCAAGGGCGCCTACGGTTTCCCTAACCTGACCGACGCCGACTGGCGCTGGGGCGGCGAGCCGGAAACCATCAAGACCACCATCATGGGCGGTCGTCACGCAGTGATGCCGGCCTGGGCTGAAGTCATCGGTGAGCAAGGCGTTGCCGACGTGGCAGCGTTTGTCGTGACCAACCTGGATGGGCGCAAACTGCCGGAAGGCACCAAGGCTGATCCGGCCAACGGTGGCAAACTGTTCGCCGCCAACTGCGTGGCCTGCCACGGACCGGCCGGCAAGGGCACACCCGCCATGGGCGCGCCTGACCTGACCCACCCGGGTGCGTTCATCTACGGTTCGAGCTTCGCGCAGCTGCAGCAGACCATCCGTTACGGCCGTCAGGGCCAGATGCCGGCGCAGGAACAATTGCAAGGCAACGACAAGGTGCACCTGCTGGCGGCGTATGTTTACAGCCTGTCCCACGGTGAAAAAGCACCGGAGGCGAACGCCGAATAAGGCCAACGCTTGAAACAAAAAAGGCTCCGCCAATGTTGATTGGCGGGGCCTTTTTTTTCATGCCTTGAAACGTTTGCTCAATAGACCTGAACAGGAGTCCCCTGTAGGTTTTTCCCACCCCGATGAGCAGCATCGGGTCAACCTTCAAGGATGAAGCCTACATGTCAAAAAATGACGAAAACACACTGCCAAAACGTTTGCAGCCCCGCCCTGATCACCAAGTGACGCCGGTAAAAACGCCTGAGGCGCCCGCACGCTCAGCATCGCCCGACACCGTGAGCCATCCAGGCAACGGAGGCGGTCTGGACGGTCTCGGCGGCGGGCGATTGCCCTGACACGGGGCAGCAAAACACAGCGAACATTTGCCCAATACCCTGCGCCTCTGCCGTTTGGCAGGGGCGCTTTCGCCGGTGCCGTTATGACAGTGATAAACCGATCGTCCGCAATCCACCTTTTCGATTGCCGCGCAAACTCCCAGGTAGTAACGTTTCTACACTCGAATCACTGGAGGCCGAAAATCATGGCCATCACGACCATTTCCAGCCGCGAATTCAACCAGGACACCAGTGCTGCCAAAAAAGCCACGCATCAGGGTCCGGTCGTCATTACCGATCGTGGCAAGCCTGCCCATGTGCTGCTGAGCATCGAGGAGTACCAGAAACTGACCGGTAGCCAGACCAGCATCGTCGATCTTCTGGTCATGCCGAATGCGCCTGACATCGAATTCGAACCCGAGCGCGCCGTCATCTCCCCTCGTAGCGTGGATCTGTCTTGATGTTTCTACTTGATACCAATGTGGTTTCCGAACTGCGAAAACCCCAAGCCGACCCGCAAGTGGTGACATGGGCAAACAGCGTCGTCCCGGCCAGCCTGTACCTGTCTGCAATCACCATACTGGAGTTGGAAACCGGAATTTTGCGCATTGAACGCCGCGACCCACCGCAAGGAGGGATGCTGCGTCATTGGCTCGAGCGTCACGTCAAACCAGCATTCTCGGGAAGGATCCTCTCGGTCGATACCGTCGTCGCCACTCGATGCGCTCAGTTGCACGTCCCTGATCGCAGCAATGAATGCGACGCCTTGATCGCCGCCACCGCACTTGTACATGGCCTGACCCTGGTCACCCGTAACGTTGCGGATTTTCAACTCAGCGGCGTTCATCTGATCAACCCATGGCTCGCTGCCAATAACTGATGGTAAAAAGCCCCCGCCAGATCACGGGCAGGGGCTTTTTTCATGGGCGTCTGGCAAAGATTGAATGCACCGTCGCTGTATCGATCAGCTTACGGTTCTGCCACTGGTTGTTCTCCACCAAGGAAATTTCCAGCCGCTTGCGATCCTCGGTGAAGCTCGCAATCAGATACGTTTGCTGAGACGTACTGCCACTCAGATACATCGGCACGCTCCCCTCCCAATACATGTCACCTCCTTCGGTATGCAAATGACCGGCAAAAATTGCCGTGACTTGATACTTGTTGATCATGTCGTAGAAACGTTTTTGTTGCGCCCGGGTACCTTTGTGTTTCAAAGGTTTGTGCATATTGATGATGATGGCATAACCCGAGGCTCGCGCCAGTCTGAGGTCCGTTTCGAGCCAGTCCAGTGCATCGTTGATTTCAAACGTCGTCGGGTTCAGCGGGTGAGAAATCCGGGTAGTGTAAGTCGGTTCGTTATTGAGTTGAACCATATGCACTTCACCGATATTTTTTGAATAGGCGAGACTGCCCGAATAGGTTTTACTCAAAAAACCACTGGTGATTTTCAGATCAAAGCTGTCGACTTTGCCTTCATGATGTTCTTTAAACTCGACGATACTTCCCGCCGCACAGCTATTACTAAAACAATCATCAACATTGTTTTCATAATCGTGATTACCCAAGCCGTAGAGATAATCACCCTTGAAGTGCTTATCCAGTAAATCCTTCATGAACGACCGCTGCCACCCATGGCCAAAAGCGGTTATATCGCCGTTGATCATCACTGGCACCTGGGCTTGTGAGCCATGCTGATTTCTGAAATCGGCAATACTTTCAAGCTGAGTATCAACCAGCCACTTCGAGCGAATATCGAATTCCGAATCGGATTCGGGTTCCCGGCTATCTGTCTTGTCTGTCCACGGGTATTGCGTATCTGACGCAAAAACCATGTGTTTCGGGATGCCCGTTACAGCCTGAGCGGAAGAGACCGAAGTCAACAAACAAACACTCAGCACAACACCTGCCAACTTATTAAAAGCCATTCTTGAAATTCCATTTAAATTAATCAATTGCACGCGAATAACATTTCACGAAAACAGAACTTATTCGAAAAAACAGAAAACCTCAAAGCGCAAACCAAGAACAATCAAGTAGATATATTTCAGTCGCAGTGAACCTGCGGCACGTTTGAAGTTCAGTTTTAAACACTCATGCGGCAACTACTGCAATTGAAACCTGAAGATCGCACCGTCCCTGCCCCCTCAAGTCGGTTGATTTTTTTAAGCTTGCGATGGCAATGGCATCGAAACGATCATCCCCTGATGCAATGGATTAGCCGCCACGCCAAAAGCGTCCATACTCAACAAGTCAATTGACCTGCATCATGCTTTGCTGCATTCGCTACACCATTAACGATTTTTACCCAACGCGACCAAAGGTCGCACCCTTGATCTAGAGCGACAGGCGTATCATTGCGCCACTGCAACGCCCTTTCTGACCGCGGTCGGCACGTATCGACCGAGGCATTTTTCCACTGCCGTGGGATGCAATGATGAGCAACCAGATTCCGGTACACGACGTCACACCACCGAGCAAAAACGCGAACAACAGCGTTGATCTTTACGCCTCACGAGAAAAAATCTACACCCGCGCTTTTACCGGCCTGTTCCGCAATCTGCGGATGATGGGCGGCGCGGCATTGTTCCTGCTGTATTTCGGAACGGTATGGCTGAACTGGGGCGGCCACCAAGCTGTGTGGTGGAACCTGCCGGAGCGCAAGTTCTTCATTTTCGGCGCGACCTTCTGGCCACAGGATTTCATTCTGCTGTCAGGCCTGTTGATCATTGCCGCCTTCGGCCTGTTCTTCATCACTGTGTATGCCGGGCGCGTCTGGTGCGGTTACACCTGCCCGCAAAGCGTGTGGACGTGGATTTTCATGTGGTGCGAGAAGGTCACTGAGGGCGACCGCAACCAGCGCATCAAGCTCGACAAGGCGCCGATGAGCGGCAACAAGTTTCTGCGTAAAGCCGCCAAGCACGCGCTGTGGCTGTTGATTGGTTTCGTCACTGGCATGACCTTCGTCGGCTACTTCTCGCCGATTCGCGAACTGGTCTTCGAGTTCTTCACCGGCCAGGCCGATGGCTGGTCGTATTTCTGGGTCGGTTTCTTCACCCTCGCCACTTACGGTAACGCCGGTTGGTTGCGCGAGCAGGTGTGCATCTACATGTGTCCTTATGCACGATTCCAGAGCGTGATGTTCGACAAGGACACGCTGATTGTTTCCTACGACCCGCGTCGCGGTGAAAGCCGTGGCCCGCGCAAGAAAGGTATCGATTACAAGGCTCAGGGCCTGGGCGATTGCATCGATTGCACGATGTGCGTTCAGGTCTGCCCGACCGGCATCGACATCCGCGACGGCCTGCAAATCGAGTGCATCGGCTGCGCCGCGTGCATCGACGCCTGCGACAGCATCATGGACAAAATGGACTACCCGCGCGGACTGATCAGCTACACCACCGAACACAACCTGTCCGGGCAGAAAACCCATAAACTGCGGCCACGCCTGATCGGCTACGCCGTGGTGTTGCTGGCGATGATCAGCCTGCTGGTCACCGCATTTTTCATGCGCTCGCTGGTCGGTTTCGACGTCAGCAAGGACCGCGTGCTGTACCGCGAGAACGCCGAAGGCCGGATCGAAAACGTCTACAGCCTGAAGATCATGAACAAGGATCAGCGCGACCACACCTACGTGCTGGAAGCCAGCGGTTTGCCGGACCTGCGCCTGCAAGGCAAACGCGAGATCAAGGTCGCGGCAGGCGATATCGTCAGCATGCCGGTCGAGTTGTCGAGCGCACCGGAACAACTGCCATCGAGCACCAACGAGGTGAAATTCCTCCTCAAGGATGCCGATGACGACAGCGTCCACGTTGAAGCCAAGAGCCGATTCATCGGCCCACAAATCCGTTGAGAGAACTGAACATGCCCGCAGCAAACGCCGCAAGTCCCTGGTACAAGCACCTTTGGCCATGGATCATCATCGGGATTCTGGCCTGTTCGGTGACCCTGACCCTGTCCATGGTGACCATCGCGGTGAACAACCCGGACAACCTGGTCAACGACAACTACTACGAGGCCGGTAAAGGCATCAACCGTTCGCTGGACCGTGAGTTGTTGGCGCAGAATCTGAAGATGCGCGCGGCTGTGCATCTTGATGGCGTCACTGGCGAGGTCGATCTGCGCTTGAGCGGTGACAGCCAACCGAAGACGCTGGAATTGAATTTGATCTCGCCGACGCAGCCGGAGAAGGATCGCAAGATCGTCCTGACTCGCAGCGAGACTGAAACGGGCCGCTACATTGGGCAATTGGGTGACAAGGTTGAAGGTCGCCGGTTTGTTGAATTGCTCGGCAGTCAGGATGACCATGTGTGGCGCATGTTCGAAGAAGAACTGGTCAGCCATGACAAGGATCTGCTGCTGGGTGATGAACCGCTGCAAGGTGCCGAAGACTTGAAGAAGTAAACAACTTCAAAAGCCCCCTCACCCTAGCCCTCTCCCCCAGGAGAGGGAACTGATCTCGAGCGTTTGCACGTTTTGTGTATGACAGTGAAAATCCAGGCGACTGAGCCTGTTTTCAGGCTCACACCGATCGGCTCTTTCTCCCTCCGGGAGAGGGGGCTGATCTCGAGCGTTTGCACGTTTTGTGTATGACAGTGAAAATCCAGGCTCACACCGATCGGCTCCCTCTCCCTCCGGGAGAGGGCTGGGGTGAGGGCAAGCGGACAACCCCAATGCAAGGGCTTACCCCCTCAACGATGCCATGACCACCCCACTGCCCTGCTACCACTGCGCCCTGCCCGTCCCGTCCGGCAGCCGCTTCACCGCTGTCGTACTCGGGGAGTCCCGCGAGTTCTGCTGCCCGGGCTGTCAGGCCGTGGCCGAAGCCATCGTCGCCGGAGGTCTGGAAAGCTACTACCAACACCGCAGCGAAGCCTCGGCCAACCCCGAAGCATTGCCGGTGCAACTGACCGACGAACTGGCGCTGTACGACCGCGCCGATGTCCAGCAACCCTTCGTCCGCCACGAAGGCGAACTGGCCGAAACCACCCTGTTGATGGAAGGCATCAGTTGCGCCGCGTGTGGCTGGCTGATCGAAAAACACCTGCGCACGCTGCCTGCCGTGGCCGAGGCGCGGCTGAACCTGTCCAACCATCGTTTGCACGTACGCTGGGCCGATGCGCAATTGCCGCTGAGCCAAGTGCTCGCCGAACTGCGCCACATCGGCTACGCCGCCCACCCGTATCAGGCCGATCGCGCCAGCGAACAGCTGGCCAGCGAAAACCGCCTCGCTTTGCGCCAGCTCGGCGTCGCCGGCCTGCTGTGGTTTCAGGCAATGATGGCGACGATGGCCACCTGGCCGGAATTCAACATCGACCTCAGCCCCGAGCTGCATACGATTCTGCGCTGGGTCGCCCTGTTCCTGACCACACCGATCGTGTTCTACAGCTGCGCGCCGTTCTTCAAAGGCGCCATGCGCGATCTGCGCACGCGCCACCTGACCATGGATGTTTCGGTGTCGCTGGCGATCGGCAGTGCCTACATTGCCGGGATCTGGACCTCGATCACCGGCGTTGGCGAGCTGTATTTCGATGCGGTCGGGATGTTTGCGTTGTTCCTGCTCGCCGGCCGCTATCTCGAACGTCGTGCCCGCGAACGCACGGCCGCCGCCACCGCGCAATTGGTCAATCTGTTGCCTGCCTCTTGCCTGCGTCTTGATGCAGCCGGCCAGAGCGAACGCATCCTGCTCAGCGAGCTGCGTCTCGGCGAGCGGATTCTGGTGCAGGCCGGCTCGATTCTGCCGGCGGATGGCAAAATCATCGACGGCCAGTCGAGCATCGACGAATCGCTGCTCACCGGTGAATACCTGCCGCAACCGCGCATGCCGGGCGATTCGGTCACCGCCGGCACGCTCAATGTTGAAGGCGCGCTGACCGTGGAAGTTCAGGCGCTGGGACAAGACACGCGCCTGTCCGCCATCGTTCGCTTGCTCGACCGCGCCCAGGCAGAAAAACCGCGACTGGCAGAAATCGCCGACCGTGCCGCGCAATGGTTTTTGCTGTTATCGCTGATCGCGGCGGCCGCCATCGGCCTGCTCTGGTGGGAGCTGGATTCGTCGCGAGCATTCTGGATTGTCCTCGCCATGCTGGTTGCCACCTGCCCGTGCGCGCTGTCGCTGGCAACGCCGACCGCCCTCACCGCCGCCACCGGCACCCTGCACAAACTCGGTTTGCTGCTGACGCGCGGCCATGTGCTGGAAGGTTTGAATCAGATCGACACAGTGATCTTCGACAAGACCGGCACCCTCACCGAAGGCCGACTGGTGCTGCGCTCGATTCGTCCACTCGGCGCGCGCGACAGCGATGAATGCCTGAGCCTCGCCGCCGCGCTGGAAAACCGTTCGGAACACCCGATTGCCCGCGCTTTCGGCCGTGCCCCGCTGGCCGCTGAAGAGGTCCACAGCACGCCGGGGCTTGGCCTTGAAGGCTTGGTGGGTGGGCAGCGTTTGCGCATCGGCCAGGCGGAATTTGTCTGCGCCCTCAGCGGCGCTGCAACACCGTCGATGCCGGACGAGGCCGGCCAATGGTTGCTGCTCGGCGACACTCAAGGGCCACTGGCGTGGTTCGTCCTCGACGATCGCCTGCGTGACGACGCACCAGCCTTGCTCGCTGCGTGCAAGGCTCGTGGCTGGCGTACGCTGTTGTTGTCCGGCGACAGCTCGCCGATGGTCGCCAGTGTGGCGGCGGAACTGGGCATCGATGAAGCTCGCGGCGGTTTGCGTCCGGACGACAAACTGCAAGTCTTGCAACAACTGCACAAGGAAGGTCGCAAAGTGCTGATGCTCGGCGACGGCGTCAACGATGTGCCGGTGCTCGCGGCGGCCGACATCAGCGTGGCCATGGGTTCGGCCACCGATCTGGCGAAAACCAGCGCCGATGCGGTGCTATTGTCGAACCGCCTCGACGCGTTGGTCCAAGCCTTCAGCCTCGCGCGGCGCACCCGTCGGGTCATCATCGAGAACCTGCTGTGGGCGGCGCTGTACAATGGCCTCATGTTGCCGTTCGCCGCCCTCGGCTGGATCACTCCGGTGTGGGCCGCCGTCGGCATGTCGATCAGTTCGTTGACCGTGGTGCTCAATGCCTTGCGTCTGACTCGCCTGCCGAGTCAGGCGCCCGCCAGCACCCGATCGCAAACCCGCCCGCTGCCGGCCTGAGCCGCGCGGGCGCCTGGAGTACAGATGCCAGCTCTCTACGTGATGATCCCGGCCGCCCTGCTGATCGTGGCCATCGCCGTTTACATCTTCTTCTGGGCAGTGGACAGCGGTCAGTACGACGACCTCGACGGCCCGGCGCACAGCATCCTGTTCGATGATCAGGATCCGAACCACACCGCCGCCGTGGACGAAGCCAACACCAACAAACCGGACGACAAGGCCCCACCCCATGCTTGAACTGGCGCCCTTGCTGGTCTCGGCATTGATCCTCGGCCTGCTCGGTGGCGGTCATTGCCTGGGCATGTGCGGCGGCTTGATGGGCGCACTGACTCTGGCGATTCCCAAGGAACAGCGCAGTCGACGCTTTCGTTTGCTGCTGGCGTACAACCTGGGACGGATCCTCAGTTATGCCACCGCCGGATTGCTGATTGGCCTTGCAGGCTGGGCGGTCGCGAACAGCCCAGCCGCATTGTTCATGCGTGTGCTGGCAGGGTTGTTGCTGATCGCCATGGGTTTGTATCTGGCCGGATGGTGGAGCGGGCTGACGCGCATTGAAAGCCTCGGGCGCGGTCTGTGGCGTTACATTCAGCCGGTGGCCAATCGCTTGTTGCCAGTATCGAGTTTGCCCCGCGCATTGCTGCTTGGCGCATTGTGGGGCTGGCTGCCGTGCGGGCTGGTTTACAGCACGTTGCTGTGGTCGGCGAGTCAGGGCAATGCGCTGGACAGTGCGTTGTTGATGCTCGCTTTTGGTCTAGGCACCTGGCCGGTATTGCTCGCCACGGGCCTTGCGGCAGAACGCGTCACCGCCATTTTGCGCAAACGCAGCGTGCGTATGGCGGGTGGATTGCTGGTGATCCTGTTCGGGATATGGACATTGCCCGGGCCGCATCAACATTGGCTCATGGGCCATTAAGATCAAAAGATCGCAGCCTTCGGCAGCTCCTACCTTTGGAATGCGTTTCCCTGTAGGAGCTGCCGAAGGCTGCGATCTTTTGATCTTATGCTGTTGATGCAAATCAACAGCCCCATCGCCGCACCCCGATAGACTCGCTCACACTGCCAGCCTATCCGGGGGAATGCCCGCATGCTCGACGCCATTCGTTGGGACTCTGATCTGATCCGCCGCTATGACCTGGCGGGGCCGCGCTACACCTCCTATCCGACGGCCGTGCAATTTCACAGTCAGGTCGGCACCTTCGACCTGTTTCATGCCCTGCGCGACAGCCGCAAAGCCCTGCGCCCCTTGTCGCTGTACGTGCATGTGCCGTTCTGCGCGAACATTTGCTACTACTGCGCCTGCAACAAGGTCATCACCAAGGATCGCGGCCGCGCTCAGCCCTATCTGCAGCGGCTGGAGCAGGAGATCCAGTTGATCGCCTGCCACCTCGACCCCGCGCAAAAAGTCGAGCAACTGCACTTCGGCGGCGGCACGCCGACCTTTCTCAGCCACGACGAACTGCGTCAGTTGATGGCGCACCTGCGCAAGCATTTCAATCTGCTGGATGACGACTCCGGCGATTACGGCATCGAGATCGACCCGCGTGAAGCCGACTGGTCGACCATGGGCCTGCTGCGCGAACTGGGTTTCAACCGGGTCAGCATCGGCCTGCAAGACCTCGATCCGGCGGTGCAGCGCGCGGTCAATCGCCTGCAAAGTCTGGAGGAAACCCGCGCAGTGATCGATGCCGCGCGCACTCTGCAATTTCGCTCGATCAATATCGACTTGATTTACGGCTTGCCCAAGCAGACCCCGGAAAACTTCGCCCGCACCGTTGAAGAGGTCATCAGCCTGCAACCGGACCGGCTCTCGGTGTTCAACTACGCGCACCTGCCGGAGCGTTTCATGCCGCAGCGGCGGATCAATGGCAATGAGTTGCCGGCGCCCGCGCAGAAACTGGAAATGCTCGAACGCACCATCGAACAGCTCACCGCCGCCGGCTATCGTTACATCGGCATGGATCACTTCGCCCTGCCCGACGATGAACTGGCGATTGCCCAGGAAGAGCAGACCCTGCAACGCAACTTCCAGGGTTACACCACCCACGGCCATTGCGATTTGATTGGTCTGGGGGTGTCGGCCATTAGTCAGATCGGCGACCTGTACTGCCAGAACAGCAGCGACCTCAACGCCTATCAGAACACCCTCGCCGCCGCGCAACTGGCGACCAGCCGGGGTCTGGTGTGCAACGCCGATGATCGCTTGCGCCGAGCGGTGATCCAGCAATTGATCTGCAATTTCAGCCTGGAATTCGCCGAGATCGAGCAGCAGTTCAATATCGATTTTCAGGGTTATTTCGGCGCGCTGTGGCCGCAACTGCAAGGCATGGCCAACGATGGCCTGATTGAGTTGGATCGCGAGCGGATCGCCGTGTTGCCGGCGGGGCGTCTGCTGGTGCGCTCGGTATGCATGGTGTTTGATGCCTACCTTGAGCAGCAGAACCGCCAGCGTTTCTCGCGGGTGATCTAGTTCTTCGCCAGCAGCGAACCGACTTTCATATTCTGATCCGCAGTCAGGCCCGACTGCCCGACCACTTTGGACAGGGCAAGATTGGCCGTGATCAGACCGGTGTTCAACGCGGCAATGGCGCCGCGCAGGCTGGCAACCTTGATGATTTTTTCTTCGCTGGAAAGGCGCTTGTCGGCCATGATCGCTTCGATAAGCGCCTTTTTCTCGGCGATCTGTTTTTGCAGTTTGCGGATCATCTTCAGCAATTGCTGGATGTTCTCAGGCAACCCACTGTCTTCGATGTCACTGTTTTCGCCACCGACACTGGCGGCTTTCTCGATCGATGCACCGGACAGCGACACTTTGACGCCCTCGACCAAGGTCGGGGTTGCCTCTTCGGTCGAGCCTGGGGCGGGTGAATTGCCAGACGAAGTTTTAAACGTGTCCGGCACTGCCACAACGTCGCTGCTACCGGGGCCCAGCGTGCCAATGGCGGCCATCGAATCGTTCCTTGTATGCACTTTGTTACCTGTTTATCGGCTGCTGGCCTTGTGGCTTTATGGCTGTAGGGCAAAGTCGCCCCAGACTGGCCTGAATGTCCTCCCGTGGGTTACCCTTACGGCTTATGTGTGTTTTCCCACAAGGATCTAAGAAATGTCCGAGCCAGTTAAACTGCGCGCTCACAACCAGGCCCATTGCAAGGATTGCAGCCTGGCCCCTCTCTGCCTGCCACTTTCTTTGAATCTGGAAGACATGGATGCGCTGGACGAAATCGTTAAACGCGGCCGCCCGTTAAAAAAAGGCGAGTTCCTGTTCCGTCAGGGCGACACGTTCGATTCCGTTTATGCAGTTCGCTCCGGCGCCCTGAAGACCTTCAGCCTGAGCGACGGCGGCGAAGAACAGCTCACCGGTTTCCACCTGCCGAGCGAACTGGTCGGCCTGTCCGGCATGGACACCGAGAAACACCCGGTTTCCGCCCAGGCGCTGGAAACCACCTCGGTCTGCGAAATCCCTTTTGAACGTCTTGATGAACTGGCCCTGCAACTGCCGCAGCTGCGCCGCCAGTTGATGCGCGTCATGAGCCGGGAAATCCGCGACGACCAGCAAATGATGTTACTGCTGTCGAAGAAAACCGCCGACGAGCGCATCGCTACCTTCCTCGTCAACCTTTCCGCACGCTTCCGCGCGCGCGGCTTCTCGGCCAATCAGTTCCGCCTGAGCATGTCGCGCAATGAAATCGGCAACTACCTCGGTCTGGCGGTGGAAACCGTGTCTCGCGTGTTCACCCGCTTCCAGCAGAACGAACTGATCGCCGCCGAGGGCAAAGAGATTCATATCCTCGACCCGATCCAGCTCTGCGCGCTGGCCGGTGGCTCGCTAGAAGGTTAATGTCGATCCGCGGTTGAGCGAAGCGTTTCAGCCGCGGGTATACTGCGCCGTTTGCAGCCCTGCCAGGACACCTCGACGATGGTCTTCGACTCCTTCGACATCAAATCGCTTATCCGCCCTGTGATCGACTTCCCGAAACCGGGTGTGATCTTTCGCGACATCACCCCGCTGTTCCAGTCGCCAACGGCCCTGCGCCTGGTGATGGACAGCTTCGCCCACCGCTACGTCGAAGCCGACTTCACCCACATCGGCGCGATGGACGCCCGGGGCTTTCTGATCGGCTCGGTGCTGGCGTATCAGTTGAACAAGCCGCTGGTGCTGTTCCGCAAACAAGGCAAACTGCCAGCGGACGTATTGGCCGAAGGTTACGCGACCGAGTACGGCGAAGCGTTTCTGGAAGTGCACGCCGACAGCCTGTGCGAAGGCGATTCGGTGGTGATGTTCGATGATTTGATCGCCACGGGCGGCACGCTGATTGCGGCGGCCAACCTGATTCGCCGCATGGGCGCGCGGGTGCATGAGGCGGCGGCAATTATTGATTTGCCGGAGCTGCAAGGTTCGCAGCGTCTTGAGGACATGGGCATTCCTACTTTCTGCCTGACGCAGTTTGCGTTGACCGATAAATAATCAAGATCAAAAGATCGCAGCCTTCGGCAGCTCCTACATTGGAATGTGCGTTTCCCTGTAGGAGCTGCCGAAGGCTGCGATCTTTTGCCTTTAAAGCCCCATCTGCTTGCTGATGATCTCGTTCATCACCTCCCGCGTCCCGCCGCCAATCGACAGAACGCGGTTATCCCGATACAGCCGCTCCACCAGACTCTCGCGCATATAACCCAACCCACCGAGAATCTGCACCGCCTCCGTGGTAATCCGGTCCGAAGTGTCCGTGGCAAAGTTCTTCGCCATCGAAATCTCTTTGATCACGCTCTGCCCCGCCGCCATCTTCGCCGCTTGCCGGTAAGTGAACTCCCGTGAAACCTCCAGCGCAGTCGCCATTTCGGCGAGGCGATGCTTGATCACCTGAAACTTGCCGATCGGCTTGCCGAACGCTTCACGCTCGCGCGCCCATTTCAGACTCTCTTCCAGCGCTAGCTGTGAAGTCATGTTGGCCATCAACGCCAACGCCAGCCGTTCGCTTTGAAAGTTACCCATGATGCAGGCGAAGCCCATGTTCTCCGCGCCGATCAGATTGCCCACAGGTACATGGCAGTCGTCGAAGAACAATTCAGCCGTGTCCGACGCCCACCAGCCCATTTTCTTCAACTGCCGGCCAACGGTGAAGCCCGGCGTACCCTTCTCGATCAACAACAGGCTGATGCCACCGAAACCCGGCGCACCAGTGCGCACTGCAACGGTGTAGAAATCGGCGCGCACGCCACTGGTGATAAAGGTTTTGCTGCCGTTGACACGATAGACATCGCCGTCGCGCACGGCGCGGGTTTGCAGGTTGGCGACGTCGGAGCCGCCGCCGGGTTCGGTGATCGCCAGTGCGCTGATCTTTTCGCCGCTGAGCACTTGCGGCACGACGCGCTCGCGAACTTCGGGACGCGCCCATTTGACGATCGGTGGCAGGCCGATATCCAGCGATCCCAGCCCCGCTACCAGGCCGCCAGAGCCGCAACGCATCAACTCCTCACTGGCGGCGACCTTGGCGAACAGATCGCCTTCATGGCTGCCTCCCAGCGTTTCCGGGTAACCGATGCCAAGGATGCCTGCCGCGCCGGCCTTCAGGTACAGCTCGCGGGGGAAGCTTTCGGCTTCTTCCCATTCGTCGACGTCCGGCAGGATCTCGCGTTCGACGAAACGTCTGACGCTGTCGCGGACCAATTGGTGGCTGGGGTCGAAGTATTCCTGAAAGGCAGGCATGGGCGAGCTCCACGGAAGGGTTCGCCGAACTTAACCGAGCGCTTGCTTGGTTTACAAGATGCAGAAGATCAAAAGATCGCAGCCTTCGGCAGCTCCTACAGGGAAACGCGTATTTCCAATGTAGGAGCTGCCGAAGGCTGCGATCTTTTGATTTTTATCAGAGAGAAATCGGTTTACGCCCGGCAAACGAATGCGCCAGCGTGCCGCCATCCACCAGTTCCAGCTCACCACCCAACGGCACGCCGTGAGCGATCCGCGAAGCGATCAGGCCTTTGTTGCTCAGCAACTGCGCGATGTAATGCGCCGTCGCCTCACCTTCCACGGTCGGGTTAGTCGCGAGAATAACTTCGGTAAACGTCCCGGCCTCTTCGATCCGCGTCATCAACTGCGGAATGCCGATCGCCTCCGGCCCCAGGCCATCGAGCGGCGACAAATGCCCCTTGAGCACAAAGTAGCGACCACGGAATCCAGTCTGCTCGACCGCATACACATCCATCGGCCCTTCCACCACGCAGAGCAACGTGTCGTCACGGCGGGTATCGGCGCATTGCGGGCACAGATCGTCTTCGGTCAGCGTGCGGCACTGGCGGCAGTGACCGACCCCTTCCATGGCCTGGCTGAGGGCCTGGGCCAAGCGCAAGCCGCCGCTGCGGTCACGCTCAAGCATCTGCAACGCCATGCGCTGGGCGGTTTTCTGACCCACGCCCGGCAGAGTGCGCAGAGCGTCGATCAGTTGGCGAATCAAAGGGCTGAAGCTCATGGGTAAAAAGTCCGACAAAACAACGAGACGCGGTTTATACCCGCGCCTCTGGCCAGCGTCAAATACTCAGTCCTGGGCGACCTTCACCACCAGTTTGCCGAAGTTGCGCCCCTCCAGTAACCCGATAAACGCCTCAGGCGCCTGCTCCAGGCCGTCGACCACGTCCTCGCGGAATTTTACCTTGCCGTCGCGCACCCACGGCACCATGTGGCTGATGAATTCCGGCTGACGATCGCCGTAGTCGTCGAACACGATGAAGCCCTGAATGCGCACGCGCTTGGTCAATAGTGTGCGTTGCAGCATCGGCAGGCGATCCGGGCCTTGCGGCGCTTCGGAGGCGTTGTAACCGGCGATAAGGCCACACAGCGGGATACGCGCCTTGGCGTTGAGCAGCGGCACCACGGCATCGAACACATGACCGCCGACGTTCTCGTAATAGATGTCGATGCCATCGGGGCAGGCTTTGGCCAACTGTTCAGCAAAATCCGCAGCCTTGTGATCGATGCAGGCATCGAAACCCAGCTCTTCGACCACGTATTTGCATTTGTCGGCACCGCCGGCCACACCGACCGCGCGCAGGCCTTTGATCTTCGCCACTTGGCCGACCACCGAACCCACCGCGCCGGATGCAGCGGCCACGACCAGGGTTTCACCTTCTTGCGGCTGACCGATGTCCATCAAGCCCATGTACGCGGTCATGCCCGGCATGCCCAACACACCCAGCGCCATTGACGGACTTGGCAGCCCGGCCGGGATCGGAATGATGTTGCGCCCGTCGCTGATGCTGTGGCTCTGCCAACCGGTGGCACCGACCACCAGATCACCTTTATGGAATTTTGGATGACGCGAATCTTCGACACGGCTGACCGCGCCGCCGGTCATCACTTCGCCGATTTGTACCGGGGCAGCGTAGGACGGTGCATCGCTCATGCGTCCGCGCATGTAGGGATCGAGGGACAGATAGAGGGTTTTCAGCAGTACCTCGCCGTCCGCCAGATCCGGCAGCGCTTCGCGTTCGAGGCGGAAGTTTTCCGGGGTCGGCGCACCGACCGGGCGTGAGGCGAGGACGAAACGTTGATTGAGGGTGAGAGGATCGGACATGTCAGCGTCTCCTGTGAATAGTGAATTCAGCGGGTATAGGGAGCAGACCGTTGAGGCGATGGGGCGTTCGATGTTTCGCACGCACCACATTCATGTAGGAGCTGCGGAACGCTGCGATCTTTTGATCTTGCTTGCAAAACAACAGAATCAAAAGATCGCAGCCTCGTTTCACTCGACAGCTCCTACAGGGTGCGGTGTTAATGAAGCAGAAACAAAAATGCCAGGCGCAAGGCCTGGCATTTTGTGTAGCTCATCTGCCGCCGAATGGCGAATCAGAATGGCAGTTTCATACCCGCTGGCAGGTTCATGCCGGCGGTCATGTTGCCCATTTTGTCCTGGCTGTTCTTTTCGATCTTGCGCACAGCGTCGTTGACGGCAGAGGCGATAACCGCTTCCAGCATCTCTTTGTCATCTTCGCTCATGCCTTCGACCAGGCTTGGGTCGATGCTCACGCTTTTGACGTCGTGACGACCGGTCATCACCACGGTGACCATATCGCCGCCGGCCTTACCGGTGACTTCGGCGTTGGCCAGTTCTTCCTGCATCTTGGCCATTTTTTCCTGCATCTGCTGCGCCTGCTTCATCAGGCCGGCCATGCCACCTTTCATCATGGGAATCACCTCAAAAGTACTTGGATCAAAACGGCGCCCGGCCAGCGAGGTCGGGCACCTTCAGTTATTAGCCTTGGGCGACCAAGGCATCGACAGGTTCAATAGTATCGTGTCGCACCACCGCGCCGAACTGCTGAACCATCTGCTGGATGAACGGATCACCGTGGATCGACTCCTCCGCCTCGCGCTGACGGTTGGCCCGGCGGCGGGACGCGGCCTGGGCCGGGGTTTCCTGCTCGGGCTTGATCAGCTCGATGGTCAGGGTCAGCGTGCGACCGTGGAACTGGTTCAACGCATCGTTCAGACGCCGCTGCTGCGTGGCGTTGAACAGTGCGCTGTGCGCCGGGTCGAGGTGCATCAGCCAATGGTCGCCATCGACGGCGATCAACGTGCAGTTGGCGGCGATGCTGCCGGTCATGCCGGAGATCGGCAGTTTCGGGAACAGCTCCAGCCATTGCAACGCCAGACCGGTGGCCGGCGCGGCAGCAGGCTCTGGCTCGGGTTCCGGGGCCGGCTCGGCGGCGTGCTCACTGGCCAGTTCGTCGAGATAGCTGTACGCCGAGTCCATGTCCGGCTCGATGTAATCCTCATCCAGCGGCGGCTCATCGTCCATGTCCATACCCGGGGTAGCGGCATCGACGTCGGCGACTGACGGCTCGGGGATCGGCGCGGCGGCCCACTCAGGGGCCTCCGGAACGACGCTGTCCGGAGTCGGCAGCGGCATCGGCGGCAACTCGGGTTGCTCGGCGGTGGTTTCCAGTACCGGCTCGACGGCGGGTTGCTGTGCAGGTTCGGGCTCGGCCTCGGGTTCCACCGGGTCATTCCACGGCAGGTCGACGACTTCTTCAGCGACGACAGGCGCTGGCTCAGGTTCTGGCGCGGCAACCGGAGCAACCGGCGCCGGCTCGGGAGCCGGTGCAGATGCAGCCACTGGCGCAGGCGCTGCAGCAGGCGTCGGCGCAACAGCCGCAGCGACTACCGGCGCAGGTTTAGGCGCGGCAGCCACGGAGTTTGCGGAATCAACTGTGGCCTGGCTGATCCCCACTGGCTTTAGCGGTTGCCTCGGGGCGTCCGCGGTATCTGCCGGCCGGAAGGCCAGCATCCGCAGCAGGACCATTTCGAAACCACCGCGCGGATCCGGCGCCAGCGGCAAATCGCGACGACCGATCAACCCCATCTGGTAATAGAACTGCACATCTTCGGCCGGCAAGGCCTGCGCCAATGCCAACACGCGATCGCGATCGCCGTGCCCGTTGTCGACACCTTCCGGCAACGCCTGAGCGATGGCCACGCGGTGCAGCACGTTGAGAATTTCCGAGAGCACGCCGTTCCAGTCCGGGCCTTGTTCAGCCAGGTGACGCACGGCTTCGAGCAACGCCTTGGCGTCACCTTCGATCAACGAATGCAACACGTCATAGACCTGACCGTGATCCAGCGTGCCGAGCATCGCTCGCACGTCGGTAGCGAGCACCTTGCCTTCACCGAAAGCAATCGCCTGATCGGTCAGGCTCATGGCGTCCCGCATCGAACCGTCAGCGGCGCGACCGAGCAACCACAGTGCATCGTCTTCGAATGGCACGTTTTCGGCGGTCAGGACGTGGGTCAAATGCTCGACCACGCGCTCCGGCGTCATGTTCTTCAGCGAGAACTGCAGGCAGCGCGACAAAATCGTTGCCGGTAGTTTCTGCGGGTCAGTGGTCGCGAGGATGAACTTGACGTATGGCGGTGGCTCTTCGAGGGTTTTCAGCAGCGCATTGAAGGAATGGCTGGAAAGCATGTGCACTTCGTCGATCAGGTAGACCTTGAAGCGCCCACGGCTCGGCGCGTACTGCACGTTGTCGAGCAGCTCGCGGGTGTCTTCGACCTTGGTGCGGCTCGCGGCGTCGATCTCGATCAGGTCGACGAAACGGCCTTCGTCGATCTCACGGCATACCGAGCACTCGCCGCACGGGCTGGAAGTGATACCTGTCTCACAGTTCAGGCATTTGGCAATGATCCGCGCAATCGTGGTTTTACCCACCCCGCGCGTACCGGTAAACAGGTACGCGTGGTGCAGCCGCTGGCTGTCCAAGGCATTGATCAGAGCCTTGAGCACATGGGTCTGGCCGACCATTTCGCGGAACGAGCGCGGACGCCATTTACGTGCAAGAACCTGATAACTCATCGAAAACCGTCGCAACGAAGGAAGCTGAAGCGGCTAATGCTAGCGGAGCAAGGGCAAAATTGCATCCGGTGTCCTCGTCTAATATGGCTAAGCTGCATGAGCAGAGGCTTTTATCGGCTCGGGATCGGGAATTACCGGAGCGTTTATGCGGTGGGCCGTGGGGGCGTTGCTGGGAATCAGCCTGAACGTGACGGCAGCGGAAACCCCGTTGCGCTTCGCCATGCCTGACAGCTGGGCGATGCCGATGGTGCAATACGAACGCGGCCGACCGACGCAAGGCATTCTTTACGACCTGATGCTCAGCCTGGCCACGCAGGTCGGCGTACCGGCCGAGTTTCACGTCCTGCCCCGCGCCCGCGTGCAGACGTCTATGGAGCACGGTGAGATCGATGTGCGCTGCTATGCCGCACAGTCGTGGCTGCCGAATCAGTCGGGGGATTACATCTGGAGCATCCCGCTGCTGTTTCAGCGTGATCTGCTGATCAGTCGCAAGGATCAGCCGACCAGCGCAGACCCCACGCACCTGCCCCGCCAATCCATCGGCACCGTCCTGGGCTACACCTACCCTACCCTGCAACCGCTGTTTGATGCTGATCTGCTGCAACGTGAAGATGCGCGCAATCAGGAGCAGGTGCTGGAGAAACTGCTGGCCGGGCGTTATCGCTATGCGGTGAGTAATCAGTGGACGCTGGACTGGTTTAACCAGCGCCTGCTCCCTGAGCAACAGTTGCAAGGGGTGGCGGTTTTGCAGGAGCAGAAAGTGGGTTGCTATGTGAGGAATGATCCGAAGGTGCCGGTGCAGCGGATATTGCGCACATTGCTGCGGATGAAAATGTCGGGGGAGATTGATGAGATTATCCGGCTCTATACCGGCCACTCCGACAACACCCCATAACCTTGTGGGAGCTGGCTTGCCAGCGATTGCAGATTTTCAGTCAAATAGATGAACCTGACACACCGCTATCGCTGGCAAGCCAGCTCCCACAGGGTCATCTTCAATAGGGGGAATATGTGTCGGTTTGGTAAATCGCAGGCACAAAAAAACCACAGTGGGCGAAACCCATGCAGTTCTGGTTGAAGCGTTCTATTGTTCGTTAAGGTGGTAACCCCACCAGCCACACCCCGGCACACAATGTTCCCGCTGTGGCTGCTGCCTTCCGGCTCTGACCAGGTTCACGGGTAATCGTTGCGGGGGGACCGATGGGGTCACCATAACGACGCTTGCCTGTCGGCGAGCCGCGCCATTGTACCTATCTGAGACGAAGTTACAACCGTTGGTTGCAGATTAAAAATATGAACGGGTTCAAGGACATAAAGATCGCAGCCTGTGGCAGCTCCTACAGGGCCAGAACCTCATCCGCCTTGCCCCCTGCCTGCTGGATCACCAGATGAATGAAGTGCAGCTTGGCAATCGCCGGGGCCGGGAGCACGAACGGGTAGAAATCCGGCTGACCCATGCTGCGTGACAGCTCATTGAGCATCCCGGCCAGTTCGATCCACGCGTTGACGAACGACAGAAACGCCTCGCCACCGGGATGCTCCGGGTCGTACAGCGTGCTGGTCGGAAACGGCTGGTAGTCGAAATCCATTTCCCGCGCGCTCATGCCGAAGCCCAGCGCGGTGTCCACGGCGTCCATCATGTGCAGGTAATGCGCCCAGGTTTCCGCCCAGTCTTCCCACGGGTGCATCGTTGCGTAGGCGCTGACGTAGTGCTGCGGCCAGTCCAGCGGTGCGCCCTGTTGGTAGTGGCGATCGAGCGCTTCGGCGTAACTGGCGCGCTCGTCGCCGAACAGGTTGCGAAACGATCCGAGCCATGGGCCGTTGGCGATCAGTCGATCCCAGTAATAGTGGCCAACCTCATGACGAAAATGCCCGAGCAACGTGCGATAGGGCTCGTGCATTGCCGCCCTCACCTGCTCGCGGTGGGCGTCGTCGGCTTCCTTGATGTCGAGGGTGATCAGGCCGTTGGCGTGGCCGGTCATCGGCGCATTGCCTTCGAGGTCGACGCCGATGAAATCGAAGGCGAGGCCGGTGTCTTCATCCACGGTTTTCGGGATGACCTGTAAGCCGAGGGTAATCAATTGCGCGACGAGACGCCGCTTGGCAATTTCGACTTTGCGCCAGCGCTCAGGGTTGTCTGGATCAGACAAGTCAGGAATGGTGCGGTTAAGGCTGCAAGCGATGCACAGGCTGTCGTGATCATTGGCCGGCAGCAGCCAGTTGCACGCGGCGGCTGTGTCGAGGTTGGCGCAGCGGCGGAACAATCCCGAGTCGGGATCGGCGTCGAGCGTCCAGGTGCCCGCGTATGGCCCCGGTTGCAGCGAGGTCAGGCGACTTTCTTCGGGCTGATAACCAAGCAAGGCATTACAGGCCAGGCACTGGCTGTTGCGAAAGAACAGCGACTGGCCGCAGCGGCACGGCCAGACTTTGCTGTTGCGTGAGGATTCGCCCATGAACGGCGCGATGATGCGGGAACTGAGCTGCTCGAAAAAACGGTGCATGGCGATCTCTCCCTGGGGCTTGCCAAGACTAGATCATTCTTGCGAGCTGATCGTTCCAACGCTCTGCGTGGGAAAATCAAATGATCGCAGCCTGCGGCAGCTCCTACAGGAGATCAGTGAACACCCGCGCTATCGTGGTGGAACACTAGCCCTGTAGGAGCTGCCGCAGGCTGCGATCTTTTGATCTTAAACAGCGACACCGTGGGTTTTGAGGAAGGCGATAAAGGTTTCTTCGTCCATCACCTTCACGCCCAGCTCATTGGCCTTGGTCAATTTGGAGCCGGCACCGGGGCCTGCGACCACGCAATGAGTCTTCGCCGACACTGAACCGGCAACCTTGGCGCCAAGGCTTTCCAGGTGTTCCTTGGCGACATCACGGCTCATCAATTCAACTTTGCCAGTCAGCACCCAGGTCTCGCCGGACAGCGGCAAACCTTCGACGACTTTCTTCTCGCTCTGCCAGTGCATGCCGAAATCGCGCAGTTGTTTTTCGGACTCTTCGGCTAACTGACGATGCTCCGGAACGGCAAAAAACTCGCGAACCGAATTGGCCTGCTTCTCCGGCAAGGCCTGACGCATGTCCAGCCAGTCAGCATTCATCACCGCTTCCAGCGAGCCGAACTTGTCCGCCAGTTTCTGCGCGCCACCGGGGCCGACCGAAGGAATGTGCAGCTTGTCGAGGAAGCCACCCAATGTGGTGCTGGCGGCAAACTCGGCGCCCAGCTCACCCTGATCCTGAATCTGCAAACCATGCCCCAGCAGTTCGGTAATCACCTGCTGGTTATGCGCATCTTCAAAGAAGCTGTGAATCTCGTGCGCCACTTCCAGCCCGACATCCGGCAGATAGGTCAGCACTTGCGGCAGCGCCTGCTGCACGCGCTCCAGCGAACCCAGCGAGCGCGCCAGCACCTTGGCCGTCTCCTCGCCGACATCGGGAATGCCCAGCGCATAAATGAAACGCGCCAGCCCCGGTTTCTTGCTGTCTTCGATGGCCGCGAGCAGCTTGTTGCTGGAGACTTCGGCAAAACCTTCCAGATCAACGATGTCGTCAAACTTCAGCGCATACAGATCCGCCGGCGAACTGACCAGACCCTCATCAACCAGTTGCTCGACACTCTTGTCGCCCAAGCCTTCGATATCCATCGCGCGACGCGAGACGAAATGAATAATCGCCTGCTTCAGTTGCGCGCCACAGGCCAGACGGCCGACACAGCGATACACCGCGCCTTCGCTGACGGTTTCCTTGCCCTTGCTGCGCTTGATCAGTTGCGTACGCTCGACGTGCGAACCGCACACCGGGCAACTCTGGGGAATCTGCACCGCGCGCGCGTTTTCCGGACGGCGATCCATGACCACTTGCACCACTTGCGGAATCACATCACCGGCACGGCGGATGATCACGGTGTCGCCGATCATCAGACCCAGACGCGCGACTTCGTCCATGTTGTGCAGCGTGGCGTTGGCCACGGTGACGCCGGCAACCTTGACCGGTTTCAGGCGCGCCACGGGCGTCACGGCGCCAGTACGGCCAACCTGAAACTCGACGTCGAGCAATTCGGTGAGCTCTTCCATCGCCGGGAATTTATGCGCGATCGCCCAACGCGGTTCGCGGGCGCGGAAGCCCAGTTCGCGCTGATCGGCAATGCTGTTGACCTTGAACACCACGCCATCGATTTCATAGGCCAGCGAGTTACGGCGCTCGCCGATGTCGCGGTAGTAGTCCAGGCATTCGCCGATGCCCTTGGCCAATTTCAGTTCGTGACTGATCGGCATGCCCCACTGCTGCAACTGCTTGAGGTTGCCGATGTGCGTATCGGAAATGTCGTGGGAAACCTGGCCGATGCCATAGCAGCAGAATTCCAGCGGACGGTTGGCGGTGATCTTCGAATCGAGCTGACGCAAACTGCCGGCGGCAGCGTTGCGCGGGTTGGCGAAAGTCTTGCCGCCGACTTCCAGCTGCGAGGCGTTGAGCCGCTCGAAACCGGCCTTGGACATGAACACTTCACCGCGCACTTCCAGGGTCGCCGGCCAGCCTTCGCCGTGCAGCTTCAGCGGAATGTTGCGCACGGTGCGCACGTTGACGCTGATGTCTTCGCCGGTAGTGCCGTCGCCGCGCGTGGCGCCGCGTACCAGCACGCCGTTCTCATAAAGCAGACTGACCGCCAGGCCATCGAGTTTCGGTTCGCAGCTGTATTCCACCGCCGCGCCGCCGCCGAACAGATCACCGGCCGGCAGGTCCAGACCTTCGGTGACGCGGCGATCGAATTCGCGCATGTCGGTTTCTTCGAAGGCGTTACCGAGGCTGAGCATCGGCACTTCGTGACGCACCTGAGTGAACGCGGTCAGCGCTACGCTGCCGACGCGCTGGGTCGGCGAGTCGCTGGTGATCAGCTCCGGGTTGGCCGCTTCCAGTGCCTTGAGCTCGTGGAACAACCGGTCGTACTCGGCGTCCGGAATGCTCGGCTCGTCGAGGACGTGGTAACGGTAGTTGTGCTGATCGAGCTCAGCGCGTAGCTCTAGAATGCGGTTTTTGGCGGCGGTCATGGTGTTCTCTCATAAAGCAAAAGAGCAGCCGAGGCTGCTCTAATTCATCTATCTGTGGCAGCAGAAGCAAAAGATCGCAGCCTTCGGCAGCTCCTACAGACATCGCAATCCTGTAGGAGCTGTCGAGTGAAACGAGGCTGCGATCTTTTGATCTTGGCCTTAGCGCTTCTGGGTCAGGGCGCGACGTTCGAATTCAACGATGCGCTGACGGTAGTGCTCAATCGTTTGTGCGGTCAGAACACTGCGCTGGTCATCTTTCAATTCACCATTCAGTTCCTGCGACAGCTTGCGGGCTGCAGCCACCATCACGTCGAAGGCTTGCTTCGGATGACGCGGGCCTGGCAGGCCGAGGAAGAAGCTCACCGCCGGGGTGCTGAAATGGTCGATGTCGTCCAGATCGAAGATGCCCGGTTTGACCGCGTTGGCCATGGAGAACAGCACTTCACCGTTGCCGGCCATGCTTTCGTGGCGGTGGAAAATATCCATCTCGCCAAAACGCAGACCGCTTTCGAGAATGTTCTGCAACAGCGCCGGGCCTTTGAAGCCGGCAGCGTCGCGGCAGATCACGCTGATCACCAGCACTTCTTCGGCTTGTGGCTGGTCTTTGTCGACCACCGCTGGCGAAGGCTTGGTGTCTTCGGCGAAATCGTCATCACGGCTGCTGAAGCTCGGGCCGCCGTCCAGATCCAGGTCGAGGTTCAGGTCGCCCTGCGCCGGACCATTGCTGCCACGCTTGCCACGTTTCGAGCCGGATTCGCGAGGCTCGCGTGCTTCGCGGGCCGGCATGCTCACCGACGGCAGATCGTGTTCGTCCAGCTGTGGTTCTTTATGGTTGTCCAGAACGCGGGCCGGGCCCAACAGCTCAGCGCTGGTGTCCTCGTCCGGCAGGTTGGACAGACTTCGGTCAAGACGGAATTTCAGTTTTCCCTTGCCGCCGCGCATACGGCGCCAGCCATCGAAAAGAATACCGGCTATCACAATGATGCCGATGACGATCAGCCACTCGCGCAGACCGATTTCCATGTAATCCCGTGCCTCTATAAAAAATGCTGAAAAATAAGGGGTTTACATTGTGCAAACCGCTTTAAAACGTGGCGCCAACTCTATGTTCTGACAGGCGTTTTGCCCACGTATACGAAAAATTGACATTAAACTAGCACGACCAAAGACAACTTTACACCGTCTGTCTCATTGGCTTGCGCGAATATGTCGATTGGCCAGCAAGTCGAACCCGGTAAAAAAGTCCTACAACACCAAATTACCTTTCCGACACCACGCTGACTCAGGCGTCCACCATCGCCATCGCCTCCTCGACATCCACGGCTACCAGTCGCGAACAACCCGGTTCATGCATCGTTACGCCCATCAACTGCTCGGCCATTTCCATGGCGATCTTGTTGTGGGTGATATAGATGAACTGCACGGTCTGCGACATCTCTTTGACCAAGCGTGCGTAGCGTCCAACGTTAGCGTCATCCAGTGGCGCGTCAACCTCATCGAGCATGCAGAACGGCGCCGGGTTCAACTTGAAGATGGCAAACACCAGTGCCAGCGCGGTCAGGGCTTTTTCCCCGCCGGAGAGCAAATGGATGGTGCTGTTCTTCTTCCCTGGCGGTTGCGCCATGATCGTTACCCCTGTATCGAGTAGATCTTCGCCCGTCAGTTCCAAATACGCGCGCCCGCCACCGAAAACTTTCGGGAAAAGCGCCTGTAAACCGCCATTGATCTGATCAAAGGTATCTTTGAAGCGGTTGCGGGTTTCCTTGTCGATCTTGCGGATAACGTTTTCCAGCGTCTCCAGTGCTTCGACCAGATCGGCGTCCTGCGCATCCAGATAACGTTTACGCTCGGACTGTTGCGTGTATTCATCGATGGCCGCGAGGTTGATCGCACCCAGGCGCTGAATCCGCGCATTGATGCGTTCGAGTTCTTCTTCGGCTTCGCGTTCACTGGCTTGCGCGGTTAATGTCGCGAGCACGCCGTTGAGATCGTAGCCGTCCTCGAGTAATTGATCCTGTAGAGCCTTGCGGCGCACGGTCAGGGCTTGCCATTCCATGCGCTGCTGTTCGAGCTGGCCGCGTATCAGCTGCGATTGCTGCTCGGCCTGAGTTCGGCGTTTTTCCGCGTCGCGCAATTCGCGGTCGGCATCTTCGAGGGCGATCTGCGCAGTCTTGAGTTCTTCGTCGACGGTCATGCGCTTGTCGAGCAGCTCTTCGAGTTTCAGGCGCAGCTCTTCCAGCGGTGCCTCGCCCTCCTCCAGATTCAGACTCAACTGTTCGCGTTTTTCCGTCAGACGCTCGGCCTGCATTTCCAGACGCTCAAGGGCCTGGCGCGTAGAGTCGTGCTGCGCGCGTAACGAGCCAAGACGCACGGCCAATTGATGCGCATGATCCTTGTGCTGCCGCGCTTCCTGACGCACACGGTCGAGGCGTTCGCGCAGGCTGTCGCGTTGGGCCAGCAGCAACTCACGCTGCTCGGTATCCAGCGCCATGGCATCCAGCGCGTCCTGCAATTGCATGCGCGCTTCGCCGATCTGTTCGTGCTCGAGCTCGCGCTGTTCGCCGAGTTCGACCAGCTCCTCATCAAGACGGGTACGACGCAGCGTCAACTGTTCGGCCTTGGCTTTGCCGGCGGACAGCTGTGCTTTCAATTCGCCCTGCTGACGCGCTTCGTCTTGCAGCAAACGGCGCAAATGCTCGCGGCCGTTTTCCTGCTGACGCTGTTGCGCGCGCAGGGTTTGCAGACGAGTTTCCATGGCCTCGACCGTGGCTTCTTTTTCTTCCCGCTCGAGATGCAGCGCTTCGATTTCCTGGCCACGGGCGAGCATGCCGCTTTCCGCTTCGCTGGCCCGACGCACGCGCAGGAAATGCCGGCCGACCCAGTAACCGTCGCGGCTGATCAAACTCTCGCCAGCGCTCAACTGTCCGCGCAAGGCCAACGCCTGCTCAAGGCTGTCGACCGGTTTGACCTGACCCAGCCATGGCGACAGATCGATCTGCGCATCAACCTTGTCGAGCAAACTGCCCGCCACGCGCACGCCATCGCTGGCCGGGCTGAGCAGGCGCAAATCGCCCTGGGTGAATCCGGACAAATCGAAGCCGCTGAAATCGTCGACCAGCACCGCTTGCAGATCGGCGCCGAGCACGGTTTCCACCGCCAGCTCCCAACCCGCCTCAACCTTCAAGCCCTCAGCCAGACGCGGGCGCTCGGCGAGGTTGTGTTCCTTCAGCCATTCGGCGGTGCCGGTGCCCGGATCGAGCGCCGCTTGCTGCAACGCTTCGAGGGACGCGAGGCGACCATTGAGCCGCTGCAAGTCGCCCTGCGCCTGCTGCTGCGCAGTCAACGCTTGCTGCAATTCCTGACGCAGCTGTTCGAGTTTTTCGACCTGCGCTTCTTCGCTGGTCTGCAAATCTTCGAGGGTCGCTTCGGACTCGGCGAGCTGCTCGTTGAGCTCCATGATCGCCGCGTCTTCCGGGTCAGCCGAGAGCAACGCGCGCTCTTCGCCGAGACGTTTTTGCCGATCGGCGAGACGCTCCATGCTGGTTTCCAGCTGCTGGATGCGCGACTGCTGCACTTCGGCCTGACGGCGCGGTTCGGCGGAGGTCAGGTTGAAGGCGTCCCACTGCTCCTGCCAGCCGTGCATGACCGATTCGGAATCTTCCAGCGCAGCAGCGGCTTCTTCAGCGGCAGCGCTGGTGACTTCCTGCTCAGGGGTGAGCATGTCCAGCTCTTCGCCGAGGGTCAGCAGCAAGGTGCGGTCGTGGCCCAGATGCGATTCAGTTTCGAGGCGGGCGCGCTCGGCTTCTTTCAAGTCGTCCTGCAACTGCCGCAAACGCTGTTGGCCGTGCTGGATGCTCTGCTCGACCCGGGCGATGTCGCCGCCGACCGAATAGAAGCGCCCCTGCACCAGATTGAAACGTTCGGACAGGTCATGGTGCCCGTCACGCAAGCGTTCGATGGCCGCGTCGGCATTGCGCTGCTCGGCGACCAAGGCTTCGAAACTGATTTCCTGAGTGCCGATGATCGACTCGCGCTGGCCGACCTGATCGTTGAGATCCTGCCAGCGCAAGGCCGACAGTTGCGCCTTGAGCTGACGCTCTTCGGCTTTGAATTCCTGATACTTCTTCGCCGCTTCGGCCTGACGGTGCAGGCGTTCGAGCTGCCGCTCCAGCTCGTCGCGCAGGTCTGTCAGACGCGCGAGGTTTTCGTGAGTGCGGCGGATACGGTTTTCAGTCTCGCGGCGGCGCTCTTTATATTTCGAGATGCCGGCCGCTTCTTCGATGAAGTTACGCAGGTCTTCGGGTTTGGATTCGATCAGCTTGGAGATCATCCCCTGCTCGATGATCGAATAACTGCGCGGGCCGAGACCGGTGCCGAGGAAGATATCGGTGATGTCGCGACGACGGCATTTGGTGCCGTTGAGGTAATACGTGGTCTGGCTGTCGCGGGTGACTTTGCGGCGAATCGAGATTTCCGCGTAGGCCGCGTATTCGCCCAGCAAGGTACCGTCGGAGTTGTCGAAGACCAGTTCGATACTGGCCTGACTCACCGGTTTACGGCTGGTCGAGCCGTTGAAGATGACGTCGGTCATCGACTCGCCACGGAGGTTCTTCGCCGAACTCTCGCCCATCACCCAGCGTACGGCGTCGATGATGTTCGACTTGCCGCAACCGTTCGGCCCTACGACTGCCGCCATGTTACTGGGGAAGTTCACCGTGGTCGGGTCGACAAAGGATTTGAATCCCGCCAGTTTGATGCACTTGAGCCGCACGCTTAGGCAACCGTCAGGGCGGAAACCACCAGATCGCTGCTGCGCTGGGCGTAAGCCGTCAGCACGATGCGGATCTGCGGCAAATCACGGGCGAGTACGGCGGCGAGCAAGCGTTCGAACAGTTCGAGGAACTCGCTCATTGAAGCCTTGCGCTGTTCGAGGGCGAGGAAGTACGCACGGCTCATGGCCGGCTGCAGATTCTCGACGGTCTCTTGCAGGTACGGGTTGTTGGCGAACGGATAGGCGGCGCGCATCACGGCGAAGCTGTCATCGACGAAGCTGCGGATGTCCTGACGCTCGTAGCTGGCGGTCAGGCGCTGCTGGATCTGCACGAACGGCGCCATGTCCGACTGCACTTGCCAGCCATTGGCCACCGAGTTGCCGAGCAGGATGTACAACTCGCTCATCAGCGTGCACAGGCTCTGCACCTTGTGCGGCGTCAGTTCGGTGACGTGCGCACCACGACGCGGCAGGATCGCGATCAGGTGACGGCGCTCGAGGATCAGCAAGGCTTCGCGGACAGAACCGCGGCTGACATTGAGCGCCAGCGTGACCTTCTGTTCCTGGATGCGCTCTCCCGGCTTCATTTCGCCACGAATGATGCGTTCGGCGAGGTGGTGAGCGATTTGCTCGGCGAGGCTGTCCGGCGCCTTGAACGTCATGGTTGTCCTTCAAACTCTATCGATCTGCACAAGCGGCGCAGTGTAGCGCAAATGCACGGTCATGGCGGAGTGCCCACTCAGCGGTTTTTGGCACGATTCCCGCAAAAAAGCAGGAGATCCATTGAGGGTCAATACTGAATAGACACGTTGTCGATCGACGAAATGCTTTTTCCTGACCTTTAAGTCAGAAAACCATTGACCGAAAAGTCAGACCTGCTAAATTCGGTTCACGTCGGTTAACAACAATAATGAGTCTGCGAGGCCTTCCGTGATCCAGTTTTTACTTAACCAGGAACTCCGTAGCGAGCACGCCCTGGACCCGAATCTGACTGTGCTCAATTACCTGCGTGAACACGTGTGCAAGTCCGGCACCAAAGAAGGTTGCGCCAGCGGTGACTGCGGCGCCTGCACCGTAGTTGTCGGCGAGTTGCAAACGGATGACGCTGGCCGCGAACACATTCGCTATCGCAGCCTCAATTCGTGCCTGACCTTTGTGTCGTCGCTGCACGGCAAACAATTGATCAGCGTCGAAGACCTCAAACACCAAGGCGAACTGCACAGCGTGCAGAAAGCCATGGTCGAGTGCCACGGCTCGCAGTGCGGTTTCTGCACCCCCGGTTTCGTCATGTCGCTGTTCGCCCTGCAAAAGAACAGCGATGCACCGGATCAGGCCAAGGCCCACGAAGCGCTGGCCGGCAACCTCTGCCGCTGCACCGGCTACCGGCCGATTCTGGCGGCTGCCGAGCAATCCTGCTGCGGCAAGCAACCAGATCAGTTCGATGCCCGCGAAGCAGACACCATCGCGCGCCTGAAAGCCATCGCCCCGACCGATATCGGCGAACTCAACAGCGGCGACAAGCGCTGCCTGGTGCCGCTGACCGTCGCTGATCTGGCCGATCTCTACGACGCTTATCCACAAGCACGCCTATTGGCAGGTGGCACCGACCTGGCACTGGAAGTCACCCAATTTCACCGCACCCTGCCGGTGATGATCTACGTCGGCAACGTCGCGGAAATGAAGCGTATCGACACCTTCGAAGACCGCATCGAAATCGGCGCCGCCACCGCCCTCTCCGACTGCTACGAAGCGTTGAACGCCGAGTACCCGGACTTCGGCGAACTGCTGCACCGCTTCGCTTCCCTGCAAATCCGCAACCAGGGCACCCTCGGCGGCAACATCGGCAACGCCTCGCCGATCGGTGACTCGCCACCGCTGCTGATCGCCCTCGGCGCGCAGGTCGTGCTGTGCAAAGGCGAAACCCGCCGCACCCTGAACCTCGACGATTACTTCATCGATTACAAAGTCACGGCCCGTCAGGAAAGTGAATTCATCGAGAAGATCATCGTGCCGCGCGCCAGCGCCGAGCAGTTGTTCCGCGCCTACAAAGTCTCAAAGCGTCTGGACGATGACATCTCCGCCGTCTGCGCCGCGTTCAACCTGCGCGTCGAAAACGGTGTGATCACCGATGCGCGCATGGCGTTTGGCGGCATGGCCGCGATCCCGAAACGCGCCGCCCACTGCGAGGCCGCGCTGATCGGTGCGCCGTTCAACAACACCGTGGTCGAACGCGCTTGCGCCGCACTCGCCGAAGACTTCACGCCGCTCTCGGACTTCCGCGCCAGCAAGGAATATCGCCTGCTCAGTGCGCAGAACCTGCTGCGCAAATACTTCATCGAACTGCAAACACCGCACATCGAGACTCGGGTGACCGCTTATGTCTAACCATCACGGCGTAGAAAAAACCCAGGCTGAACTGGCTGAATTGTTCGCCAAGGATCTGACCTCCGGTGTCGGCCGCAGCGTCAAGCACGACAGCGCCGCCAAGCACGTGTCCGGTGAAGCGCAGTACATCGATGACCGTTTGGAGTTTCCGAACCAGTTGCATCTGTACGCACGCATGTCGGACCGCGCCCACGCGAAAATCATCAGCATCGATACCTCGCCGTGCTATGCCTTCGAAGGCGTACGCATCGCCATCACCCACGAAGACGTGCCGGGTCTGAAAGACATCGGCCCGCTGATGCCGGGCGACCCGCTGCTGGCCATCGATGACGTGCAATTCGTCGGTCAACCGGTGCTCGCCGTCGCGGCGAAAGACCTGGAAACCGCGCGCAAAGCCGCGATGGCCGCGATCATCGAATACGAAGATCTCGAACCTGTGCTCGACGTGGTTGAAGCGCTGCGCAAACGCCACTTCGTGCTCGACAGCCACACCCACCAGCGCGGCGATTCGGCTTCTGCGCTCGCCACCGCTGAACACCGCATTCAAGGCACGCTGCACATCGGCGGCCAGGAACACTTCTATCTGGAAACGCAAATCTCCTCGGTGATGCCGACCGAAGACGGCGGCATGATCGTCTACTGCTCGACGCAGAACCCGACCGAAGTGCAGAAATTGGTCGCCGAAGTGCTCGACGTGTCGATGAACAAAATCGTCGTCGACATGCGCCGCATGGGCGGTGGTTTCGGCGGCAAGGAAACCCAGGCGGCCAGCCCGGCGTGCCTGTGCGCGGTGGTTGCGCACCTCACCGGCCAACCAACGAAGATGCGCCTGCCGCGCGTCGAAGACATGCTGATGACCGGCAAGCGTCACCCGTTTTACGTCGAGTACGACGTCGGCTTCGACAGCACCGGGCGCCTGCACGGGATCAACATGGATCTGGCCGGCAACTGCGGCTGCTCGCCGGACCTGTCCGCCTCGATCGTTGATCGGGCGATGTTCCACTCGGACAACTCGTACTACTTGGGCGATGCGACCATCAACGGTCACCGCTGCAAGACCAACACCGCGTCGAACACCGCTTACCGTGGTTTCGGTGGCCCGCAGGGCATGGTCGCGATCGAAGAAGTGATGGACGCGATTGCTCGTCACTTGAACCTCGATCCGCTGGCCGTGCGCAAAGCCAACTATTACGGCAAGACCGAACGCAACGTCACCCATTACTACCAGACCGTCGAGCACAACATGCTCGAGGAAATGACCGCCGAACTGGAAGAAAGCAGCCAGTATCACGAACGCCGCGAAGCGATCCGTCGCTACAACGCCAACAGCCCGATCCTGAAAAAAGGTCTGGCGCTGACCCCGGTGAAATTCGGCATTTCCTTCACCGCCAGCTTCTTGAACCAGGCCGGTGCGCTGATCCACATCTACACCGACGGCAGCATTCACCTGAACCACGGCGGCACGGAAATGGGCCAAGGCCTGAACACCAAAGTCGCGCAGGTCGTGGCCGAAGTGTTCCAGGTGGAAATCGACCGCGTGCAGATCACCGCGACCAACACCGACAAAGTGCCCAACACCTCGCCAACAGCGGCGTCCAGCGGTGCTGACCTGAACGGTAAAGCGGCGCAGAACGCGGCGGAAATCATCAAGAAACGCCTGATCGAATTCGCTGCGCGTCACTACAAAGTCACTGAAGAAGACGTCGAATTCCACAACGGTCACGTGCGCGTTCGCGACCATATCCTGACCTTTGAAGCGCTGATCCAGCAGGCGTATTTCAATCAGGTGTCGCTGTCGAGCACCGGGTTCTACAAGACCCCGAAAATCTACTACGACCGCAGCCAGGCGCGTGGCCGTCCGTTCTACTACTTCGCCTTCGGCGCGGCGTGCTGCGAAGTGATCGTCGACACCCTGACCGGCGAGTACAAGATGCTGCGTACCGACATTCTTCACGATGTCGGCGCCTCGCTGAACCCGTCGATCGACATCGGTCAGGTCGAGGGTGGCTTCATCCAGGGCATGGGCTGGCTGACCATGGAAGAGCTGGTCTGGAACAACAAAGGCAAGCTGATGACCAACGGCCCGGCCAGCTACAAGATCCCGGCGGTGGCGGACATGCCGCTCGACCTGCGCGTGAAACTGGTGGAAAACCGCAAGAACCCGGAAGACACGGTGTTCCATTCCAAGGCTGTTGGTGAACCGCCGTTCATGCTCGGGATTGCGTCGTGGTGCGCGATCAAGGATGCGGTGGCGAGCCTCGGTGATTACCAGCATCAGCCGCAGATCGATGCGCCGGCGACACCGGAGCGCGTGTTGTGGGGGTGTGAGCAGATGCGTCAGCTCAAGACTGTGAAAGCGGTCGAGGCTGAAACCGAATTGGCTCCGCTCTAACGACCGAGGCGCGGCCAATCGCTGGCAAGCCAGCTCCCACAGGTTTTTGTGGTGTTTAACCGATATGCGTTACACCGCAGATCCTGTGGGAGCTGGCTTGCCAGCGATGAGGCCCGAACAGACAACGATGTTGTAGGGGTGAACTATGTACAACTGGATCGACGCCCTCGCCGACCTGCAGAACCAGGGCGAGCCCTGTGTGCTGGTGACGATCATCGAAGAACTCGGCTCGACGCCACGCAACGCCGGCTCGAAAATGGTTATCAGCGCGAACCAGAGCTTCGACACCATCGGTGGCGGGCATCTGGAATACAAAGCCATGCAGATCGCCCGCGAGATACTCGCCAGCGGCAAGCAGGACACCCATCTGGAGCGCTTCAGTCTCGGCGCCAGCCTGGGCCAGTGCTGCGGCGGCGCCACCGTGTTGCTGTTCGAACCGATGGGCCAGGTGCAGGCGCAGATCGCTGTGTTCGGTGCCGGTCACGTTGGCCGCGCCTTGGTGCCATTGCTCGCCAGCCTGCCCTGCCGGGTGCGCTGGATCGATTCGCGCGAGGCCGAATTCCCCGAACACATCCCCCACGGCGTGCGTAAAATCGTCGCCGAAGAGCCTGTGGATGAAATCGATGAGCTGCCCGCTGGCAGCTACTGCATCGTCATGACCCACAACCATCAGCTCGACCTTGAACTCACGGCTGCGATCCTCAAGCGCAATGACTTCGCCTACTTCGGCCTGATCGGTTCGAAGACCAAACGGGCGAAGTTCGAACACCGTTTGCGTGATCGCGGTTTCGACAGCGGCGTCGTGCAACGCATGCGCTGCCCGATGGGCATCGGCGAGGTCAAAGGCAAACTGCCTGTGGAAATCGCCATCTCCATCGCCGGCGAAATCATCGCCACCTACAACGCCAACTTCGGCCAGCAGACTGCCAGCGCCGAACCGATTGCCAAACTGCTGCCGGTTTCGCGGCGCAGTCAGGCGACCAAACTCAAAGCCTCAAACTGATTAGAGAACCCTCATGCCTCTGACTCGCAAAGCCTACCGCGCCGCCATCCTGCACAGCATCGCCGACCCCGCCGAAGTCGGGATCGAAGCCTCCTACGAATATTTCGAGGACGGCCTGCTGGTGGTCGATGGCGGCAAGATCAGCGCCCTCGGCCACGCCAGCGAATTGTTGCCGACCCTGCCGGCGGACATCGAAATCGAGCATTACCAGGACGCGTTGATCACCCCGGGCTTCATCGACACCCACATCCACTTTCCGCAAACCGGCATGGTCGGCGCCTACGGCGAGCAACTGCTCGACTGGCTCAACACCTACACCTTCCCGTGCGAAAGCCAGTTCGGCGACAAGACTCACGCCGACGAAGTCGCTGACATTTTCGTCAAGGAGCTGCTGCGCAACGGCACCACCACTGCGCTGGTGTTCGGCAGCGTGCATCCGCAGTCGGTGAACTCGTTTTTCGAAGCGGCCGAGAAGCTCGACCTGCGCATGATCGCCGGCAAGGTGATGATGGACCGCAACGCCCCGGACTATCTGACTGATACCGCCGAATCGAGCTACGTCGACAGCAAGGCGCTGATCGAACGCTGGCACGGCAAGGGTCGTCTGCACTATGCGGTCACCCCGCGCTTCGCACCGACCAGCACCCCGGAACAACTGACCCTCGCCGGGCAACTGCTGACCGAATACCCGGATCTGTACATGCAGACCCACATCAGCGAGAACCTCAAGGAAATCGAGTGGGTCAAGGAGCTGTTCCCGGAGCGCAAGGGCTACCTCGACGTTTACGATCACTACCAACTGCTCGGCGAGCGCTCGGTATTCGCCCACGGCGTGCACCTGTGCGACGACGAATGCGCGCGCCTGGCGGAAACCGGCTCGGCGATCTCGTTCTGCCCGACGTCAAACCTCTTCCTCGGTAGCGGTCTGTTCAACTTGCCGATGGCCGAAAAGCACAAACTCAATGTCGGTCTGGGCACTGACGTCGGTGGCGGCACCAGTTTCTCGCTGCTGCAAACACTTAACGAAGCGTACAAAGTGATGCAACTGCAAGGTGCGCGACTGAGTCCGTTCAAGTCGTTGTACCTGGCGACTCTGGGTGGCGCACGGGCGCTGCGTCTGGAAGACAAGATCGGCAACCTGCAACCGGGTTCTGATGCTGACTTCCTGGTGCTGGATTACAACGCTACGCCGCTGCTCAGCTATCGCTTGAAGCAGGCCAATAACATTGCCGAGACGTTGTTTGTGTTGATGACGCTGGGCGATGACCGCACGGTGCAGCAGACGTATGCGGCGGGTGCACTGGTGCATCAGCGCTGAGTTTCCCCGCCCCATGATCGTTCCCACGCTCTGCGTGGGAATGCAGCCCGTGACGCTCCGCGTCACTGGACGCGGAGCGTCCCCAGAGGCATTACCACGCAGAGCGTGGGAACGATCAGGCAGGCACAAAAAATCCCCCGCAACTTTTCAGCTGCGGGGGATTTTTCTATTGGTTAGTTAGAGCTTGGCCGCTGGACGCCCCGGCTTCTTGGTCTGCAACAAATGCGAGAACACCGCATGCAGATCATCCGACGCGCCTTCCTCGTCGAGGTTGAGCTTGCTGTCGATGTGATCCATGTGATGCATCATCAGATTCACCGCCAACTCGCCGTCGCGCTTCTCTATCGCGTCGATCAACTGGGTGTGTTCGTCGTACGAGCAGTGCGAGCGGTTGCCGCTTTCATACTGGGCAATGATCAGCGACGTCTGCGAAACCAGGCTGCGCTGGAAGCTGATCAACGGAGCGTTCATCGCCGCTTCCGCCAGTTTCAGGTGGAATTCGCCCGACAGACGAATGCCGGCGCCGCGATCGCCACGGGAGAAGCTGTCGCGCTCGTCGTTGACCATCTGCCGCAATTCGGCGATCTGCTCGGCGGTGGCGTGTTGCACGGCCAGCTCTGTGATCGCGCGTTCGACCAGACGGCGGGCGAGGAACACCTGACGTGCTTCTTCAACGCTGGGGCTTGCAACCACGGCGCCACGGTTCGGCCGCAACAGCACCACGCCTTCATGGGCCAGACGCGAGAGCGCGCGGCGAATGATGGTGCGGCTGACCCCAAAGATTTCCCCCAGCGCTTCTTCGCTCAATTTTGTGCCGGGCGCCAGACGCTGTTCGAGGATGGCCTCGAAGATATGCGCGTAGACAATATCGTCCTGGGTTCCGCTGCGGCCGGCTTTGCCTGCTCGCGGTTGTTTCTTGAGGGGTTGCAACTGTTCGTTCATGGGCACTCGAGTCGGGAGAACTGCGGCGAATAGACCGTGACTGTAATACGGCACAGTAGGTCGCTGGCAAGTATCGCGTAAAAAACAGCGCGATTGTACACAATGGAAGGTGGCAACACGACTGTACGGCTGTTTGTGACTTCGGCTGTATTGCAACGATCCGTTACGATTGAGTTTAGGCTTGTTCGCAGAATCCGCCGCCAGAACACCGCCTCCCCTGTAGGAGCTGCCGAAGGCTGCGATCTTTTGACTTTGATTTTGAGAAGCAAGATCAACAGATCGCAGCCTTCGGCAACTCCTACAAGGGTTTGCGTCATGGCGGACATCTTCATTGGTATAAGGAACACCGCCGTCATGAACGACGCCACCCACACTCAACTGCGCCCCTTGGCCGACACTTCGCCGTCAGCCATCGTCGCCGGTTTCATCGCGATGATGACCGGCTACACCAGCTCACTGGTGCTGATGTTCCAGGCCGGGCAAGCGGCGGGCCTGACCAGCGGGCAGATTTCTTCGTGGATCTGGGCGATCTCGATCGGCATGGCGGTGTGTTCGATCGGCCTGTCGCTGCGTTATCGCACGCCAATCACCATCGCTTGGTCGACACCGGGCGCAGCGTTGCTGATCACCAGCCTCGGCGGCGTCAGTTATGGCGAGGCCATTGGCGCCTACATCACCTGCGCCGTGCTGGTGACCATTTGCGGGCTGACCGGCAGCTTCGAACGGCTGGTGAAAAAGATCCCGGCTTCACTGGCGGCAGCATTGCTGGCGGGCATTCTGTTCAAGATCGGCAGCGAAATCTTCGTCGCCGCGCAGCACCGTACCGGGCTGGTACTGGGGATGTTCTTCACCTATTTAGTAGTCAAACGCCTGTCGCCGCGTTATGCCGTGCTCGCCGCATTACTGATCGGCACCGCGCTGTCGGGGTTCATGGGTTTGCTGGATTTCAGCGGTTTCCATCTGGAAGTGGCGACGCCGGTGTGGACCACGCCGCACTTTTCGCTGGCGGCGACGATCAGCATCGGCATTCCATTGTTTGTGGTGGCGATGACCTCGCAGAACATGCCCGGCATCGCCGTCCTGCGCGCCGACGGTTACAACGTCCCGGCTTCGCCGCTGATCACCACCACGGGCATCGCTTCACTATTGCTGGCGCCGTTCGGCTCCCACGGCATCAACCTCGCCGCCATCAGCGCAGCGATCTGCACCGGGCCGCACGCCCATGAAGATCGCAACAAGCGCTACACCGCGGCGGTCTGGTGCGGAATTTTCTACGGGATTGCCGGGGTGTTCGGCGCCACATTGGCGGCGTTGTTTGCCGCGCTGCCGAAGGAACTGGTGCTGTCGATTGCCGCGCTGGCGCTGTTTGGTTCGATCATTAATGGTTTGAGCATTGCCATGGCCGAGGTGAAGGAACGGGAGGCGGCGTTGATTACCTTTATGGTCACGGCGTCGGGGTTGACGCTGTTTTCCATTGGTTCGGCATTTTGGGGGATTGTTGCGGGGGTTTTGACCTTGGTGATTTTGAATTGGCGTAAAGCCTGAGGTCAAAAGCCCCTCACCCTAACCCTCTCCCAGGGGGAGAGGGGACTGACCGTGTTGTATGCGGGAGTTATAGCGACACGTGATACCGAGTCGAATCAGGTTTTGAACAGCCTGTAAATCGGCCCCCTCTCCTTCGGGAGAGGGCTGGGGTGAGGGGTAGCCTCACCACAAATCCCAAACCGAACACCCAAACACCAGACGAAAAAAAACGGCGACCCGAGGGTCGCCGTTTTTTTCAGTATCACGCAACCGGATTGATCGGCTTTTCCGGATACCAAACGTCCAGCAACGGGCTGACTTCATACTTGGTCAGCTCGGAGCGGGTTTTCAGCCAGGCTTCAACGGCAGCGCGCTGCTCTTCGTTGACCGAGCCACGCTTCTGCAGGCAAACCAGACCGAAGTCGTCGCCGCCAACATAACCCAGACCATTGGCTTCCATGGCTTCTTTGATGAAGGCTTCGAGGAAAGCGTCAATGGCTTCGTCGGACAAGTCTTCTTTGAAGTCCAGGTTCAGCTCGAAACCCAGCTCTTGAAATTCATCAACGCACAGTTTTTTGCGCAGACGCTGGGAACGGTTAGTCGCCATTGGAACAATCCTCTTAAGTATTAACGGCCGGCACTTTACCAGTTTAAGCGGTCGATTGCCCGACTCTCTGGCCCCTGAAGCCGACCGCCTGTAAAAAAATAACGTATTGGCCGGCCCCGACAAGGCACAAGCTGTAACACCTTGGGGCATAATGCCGACACTTTCATGACCGCTGAGGGCTTTTTCATCCATGTCCTCGTTATTTTCCCCTCGACTGTAGGGTTTTATTTCATATGATCAAATCGTTGCGTCCTCTTCTTCTCGCCGGCCTTCTTCTGCCGCTGGCTCTGCCTGTTTCTGCTGCCACTATCAATACTTCCCTCACTCCCAACGTTGAAAAAGCCCTCAAGGCGAGCAAATTGCAGCCCAGCGCCCTGTCGCTGGTGATGGTGCCGCTCGACGGCCCGGGCACGCCGACCGTGTTCAACGCCGACGTGTCGGTCAACCCGGCCTCGACGATGAAACTGGTGACCACCTACGCAGCGCTGGAAATGCTCGGCCCCAATCATCAGTGGAAAACCGAGTTCTACACCGACGGCGACCTGAACGGCGGCATCCTCAACGGCAACCTCTACCTCAAGGGCGGCGGTGATCCAAAGCTGAACATGGAAAAGCTCTGGCTGCTGATGCGCGACCTGCGCGCCAATGGCGTAACGCAAATCACCGGTGATCTGATCCTCGACCGCAACTTCTTCGTGCAGCCAGTGCTGCCGGAATTCAACGATGACGGTAATGACGAGAACAAACCGTTCCTGGTCAAACCCGATTCGCTGCTGGTCAACCTCAAGGCCCTGCGCTTTGTTGCCCGTAACGATAACGGCCGGGTGCTGATCTCGGTTGAGCCGCCGATTGCCAGCGTGCGCATCGAAAACACTGTCAAAGCGCTGCCTTCCAAACAATGCACCGGCGGCGTGCGCTACAACCCGGTGCCGCAGGCCGATGGCAGCGTGACCGTGACCGTGGCCGGCCAGTTGGGCGAAGGTTGCAGTTCGCAGACTTATCTGTCGCTGCTCGACCACGCGACCTACACCGCCGGCGCCGTGCGCGCGATCTGGAAGGAACTGGGTGGCAGCATTCAAGGCAAGGATCGTCTGGCCTCGACACCGGGCAACGCCAAACTGCTCGCGCGTGCCTACTCGCCGGATCTGGCGGAAATCATCCGCGACATCAACAAATACAGTAACAACACCATGGCCCAGCAACTGTTCCTCAGCCTTGGCCAGAAATTCCGCAACGACGCCGACGGGGACGACGCCAAGGCTGCGCAGCGCGTAGTGCGTCAGTGGATGGCGAAGAAAGGCATCACTGCGCCGCACCTGGTGATGGAGAACGGCTCCGGTTTGTCTCGCGCAGAACGTGTCAGCGCCCGTGAAATGGCGAGCATGCTGCAAGCCGCCTGGCACAGCCCGTATGCTGCCGAGTACATCAGCTCGCTGCCGATCGCCGGCACCGACGGCACCATGCGCAAGCGTCTGAAGACCACGGCGATGCGCGGTGAGGCGCACGTCAAGACCGGCACCCTGAACACCGTACGCGCGATCGCCGGTTTCAGCCGTGATGTGAATGGCAATACCTGGGCGGTGGTGGCGATCCTCAACGACAAGGCGCCGTTTGGTGCATCGTCGGTGCTGGATCAGGTGCTGCTGGATCTGTACAAGCAGCCGAAACTGGCGCAGACCGCTTCGGTCCTGTAACGCCGTTCAGGCAACAGCACAAAACCCTGTGGGAGCTGGCTTGCCAGCGATTGCGGAATGTCAGCCACTGAATATGCTGACTGAAATGACGCTATCGCTGGCAAGCCAGCTCCCACAGGGGTTGCGGCGTATTGAAGTCAGCTCATCTGCTCGACCCGATCACGCCCGCGCTGCTTCGCCATATACACACCCGAATCCGCCCTCAGCAACAGTGCATCCGCGCCCTCCCCCGGTCGCCAACTGGCGATCCCGAAACTCGCAGTCACCACGCCGACCACATCCACCGGCGCACTGCGCAAACCCTGCCACAACTCAACCGCCAGCATGTACGCGTGCTCGCCGTCGATGTCGGGGCACAGCACCATGAATTCCTCGCCACCCAAGCGACAGAACACATCGGTGCGCCGCAAACGATGGCCGATCCGCTCGCACACCGCTTGCAGCACACGATCGCCGACAGCGTGGCCATACTGATCGTTGATGCGTTTGAAGTGGTCGATGTCGAGCATGATCACCGATAACTCACCGCCACCGCGCTCGACCCGGGCCATTTCCGTGGTCAGGCGTTCCTGGAAGTAACGGCGGTTATGGATGCCGGTCAGCGAATCGGTCACCGACAGCGCGCGCA
Source organism: Pseudomonas sp. TNT2022 ID642 (assembly GCF_028656995.1). Lineage (NCBI taxonomy): Bacteria > Pseudomonadati > Pseudomonadota > Gammaproteobacteria > Pseudomonadales > Pseudomonadaceae > Pseudomonas > Pseudomonas sp. TNT2022 ID642. The sequence goes on from NZ_JAMDGW010000008.1 coordinate 47,951, forward strand.
GTTCTTCTTCCACGCGCTTGAGGTCGGAAATGTCCGAGATATAGCCGTGCCACAGCACCCCACCGCCCGGCAGCTCTTCCGGCGTCGCCTCGCCGCGCACCCAGCGCAGACCGCGTTCGGGCAGCTGCACGCGGTATTCCTCGCGCCACGGGCTGAGGCTGTCAGCCGAGGCGCGAATCGAAGAGCGCACACGAGTAACGTCCTGTGGATGAATACGCGTGAAGATCGCCTCGGCGTTGAACAGCAGCACGTCCGGCTCCAGTTCGTAGATCTCGCGGATGCCGTCGCTGGCGTAGATCACACTGAAGCGCCCATCGAACTCCATCTTGAATTGATAAATGCCGCCGGGCACATGCGCGCTGAGCTTCTTCAGCAAGACATCCCGCGCCGCCAACACCTCGTGCACGCGCTTGCGCTCGGTGATGTCGATGCAGATCGCCAGGTGCCCGACCCACAACCCCTGCTCATCGAGCACCGGCGTGGCGAGCATGTTCACCGGAATATGGCTGCCATCGCTGCGCACCAGCGTCCACTCGCGGGCCTCGTGGCCGCCGACTTCGCCGCCCTCGACCAGCATCGCGTGGCAGGTCGGGATGCTTTTGCCGTAGCGCGCACTCAACTCGGAGGCGCGGGCCGTCAACTCGCGGGGCAGGTGCAGGTTTTCCAGGGTCATGTGCCCGACGACATCGGCGCTGCTGTAGCCGAGCATTTGTTCGGCACCGGGGTTGAAGGTGTTGATCACCCCGCGCAGGTCGGTGGCGATGATCGCCACCTGCGTCGCCGCATTCAGCACGCCGCGCAATTGACCGTGGGTGCCGCGCAGTTCCTGTTCGCTGGCATGTAACTCCTGCGTGCGCAGCTCGACCATGCGCAAGGCGCGCTGACGTTGACTGACCAACACGTAGAGCAAGGCGCTGAGCAGCAAACTGAGCAAGCTGCCCAGAATGATCACGCTGCCGACCGACGAATGATTGGCCTGCGCGAAGGCGTCGCTCGGCAGAATATCGACCTGATAGTCGTGATCAGCCATGCGCAGTAACCGCGTGGCCGACAGGTCGCTCGGTGCCGGATCGTTGGTCGACTCGAACAACACTTCGTGCTGATCATTGGTCGACATGTCGAGAATGCGCACCGACAGATAGTCATGGAAAGCGTCCGGCAAACCGTCGGCCAGCAACTGACGCATGCTGATCACCGCCATCACGTAGCCAAAGGATTGGCGTTCGCCACTGCGGCTCACCGGCGCCACCAGCAGCACACCGCGCGCGTAGGACGGCTCAATGCTGACCAGGTGCATCGGTTGCGACACCGCCAGCCCGCCGCGTTTGTCGGCACGTTGCAGGGTGTCGCGACGCAAAGGTTGCGCGAGCAGGTCATAGCCTAACGGTGAGCCGAGCCGACTTTGCGTCTGGCTATAGAGCACCGGCACGTATTCATCGCGCACGCCAGCCAGTTGCAGCTCGCCCTGAGCATTCAATTCTCGGAGGGAAAAGTTGCTCAGACCTTCGTCACGCACCCGCTGCTCGAATGCGGCGCGCTCGGCTCCATTGACCTTGAGGGCAAACGAATAAGCCTGGGTACGCATCAATAAGGGTTGGGTGTAACCGTCGAATTCGGTGCGGGACACCGATTCGGAGTTGGCGAAGAAGCGGCGCAGGCCGTCGAGGCGTTGCTCCTGATCCTGAAAGCGTTCTTCGATGCGGGTGTAACGTTCGTTGGCCAGCAATTGGAAACGCTGACGGGTCTGTTGCTGGAACTGATTGAGGGTGGCCCAGGCGAGCAGCCCCGTGAGAATCCCGCCGGCGAGCAATACCAGCAGCGCGACCAGCCAGGCCGAGACGTCTTCACTGATGAAACCCAGAATCTTTGGGCGCACGGGGTGCAACGACATAAAGACAACTCACACTACGCCAGCATTTACGGGAAAACCCCATTGACCGTGTGTGAGTTATAGCTATTAGCCACTAATTTAGCTAGCGCGGGCAGATCCACGGAGCCTTTAAAAATCAAGGCTCTGTGGATCCAATTGCGCAAAGCGTCAACGAGCCGTGATTTTCCAGGCGCGGTGGATCTTGGTGTTACGGGCGAAATCCGGATCAATGGTCTGCGCGCTGATTTCCTCGACCGCGTAACGCTCGGCGAGGTTTTCTTCCAACTGGAACTTGCGGAAGTTGTTGGAGAAATACAGCACGCCACCGCTTGCCAGACGGGCCATGGCCAGGTCGATCAACTGCACCTGATCACGTTGCACGTCGAAGATGCCTTCCATGCGCTTGGAGTTGGAGAAGGTCGGCGGATCGATAAAGATCAGGTCGTACTCATCACGGCTGCTTTCCAGCCACGCCATCACATCGCCCTGCTCCAGACGGTTCTTGTCCGAGTAGCCGTTCAGCGACAGGTTGCGGCGTGCCCAGTCGAGGTAAGTCTTCGACAGGTCGACGCTGGTGGTGCTGCGCGCGCCGCCCTTGGCCGCGTGCACGCTGGCGGTCGCGGTGTAGCAGAACAGATTGAGGAAGCGCTTGCCGGCGGCCTCTTTCTGAATGCGCATGCGCATCGGGCGGTGGTCGAGGAACAGACCGGTGTCGAGGTAGTCGGTGAGGTTGACCAGCAACTTCACGCCGCCCTCGCTGACTTCATTGAACTTGCCTTGCGCAGCCTGACGCTCGTACTGCTTGGTGCCGCTCTGACGTTCGCGGCGTTTGACCACCACGCGGCTCTTGTCGACGTTCAGCGCCTGCGGAATGGCGGCCAAGGCATCGAACATGCGCGCCGAGGCTTTTTCCGGGTCGATCGACTTCGGTGCGGCGTATTCCTGGACGTGCACCCAATCGTGGTACAGGTCGATGGCCATCGCGTACTCAGGCATGTCGGCATCGTAGACGCGGTAGCAATCGATGCCTTCGCGCTTGACCCACTTGCCCATCGCCTTGAGGTTTTTCTGCAGGCGGTTGGCAAACATCTGCCCGCCTTCGCTCAAGCGCGGTTGCTCGATCACCGGTGCCGGGGCCGGCGTCGGTTTGATCGGGTTGCCGTTCTTGTTGAACTTGCGCTCTTGCGGCTCGTCCGGGGTCTGGTCGTAAGCCGCTTGCTCGCGCTCGGCCTGACGCTGTTCCGGGGTACGACGCTCGCCGGTGACGAACTGATCCGGCAGCACTTTGATCAACAGCAGTTTGCACGGCAGCGCGCCGTTCCAGAACGAATACTGTTTGTGGCTGCGGATACCCATGCGCTTGCCCAGATCCGGTGCGCCGGTGAATACCGCCGCTTCCCAGTTCAGGCAGGCCTGACGCAGACGCTCGCCGAGGTTCTGGTAGAGATACAACAGGCTGGCTTCGTCACCGAGACGCTCGCCGTACGGCGGGTTGCAGATCACCAGACCTTTCTGGTTCTGGTCCGGACGCGGCTCGAAGGTCGCGACTTCGCCCTGGTAGATCTTGATCCACTCGCTCAGGCCGGCACGCTCAACGTTGTTGCGGCCCGGCTGAATCAGACGCGGATCAGCTTCGTAGCCACGAATCCACAACGGTGGCTTGGCCAGACCGGCAGCGGCACGCTCGACGGCCTCTTCATGGAGTTTTTTCCACAGTGCCGGCACGTGACCGAGCCACGCGGTAAAGCCCCACTGCTCACGGCGCAGGTTCGGCGCCATGTCGGCGGCAATCATGCCGGCTTCGACGAGGAACGTACCAACACCGCACATCGGGTCAGCCAGCGCGCCGCCTTCGGCAGCAATGCGCGGCCAGCCGGAACGGATCAGGATGGCTGCCGCGAGGTTTTCCTTCAGCGGTGCCGCGCCCTGCTGCAGACGGTAACCGCGCTGATGCAGGCTGTGGCCGGAGAGGTCGAGGGAGAGAATCGCTTCGCCGCGATCCAGACGCAGGTGAATGCGCAGGTCCGGGTTGAGCTTGTCGATCGACGGACGGTCGCCCTGTGGGGTGCGCAGCTTGTCGACGATGGCGTCTTTGACTTTCAAGGCGCCGAAGTGGGTGTTGTCGATGCCGGAACCGTGGCCGCTGAATTCAACGGCCAGAGTGCCGTCGCTGAGCATGTGATCCTGCCACTCGATGTCGAGCACGCCGTGATACAGATCTTCGGCGTCCTTCATCGGGAAGCGCTTGAGCACCAGCAACACGCGGTTGGCCAGACGCGACCAGAGGCACAGGCGATAAGCGGTTTCCATGGTCGCCATGCCACGCACGGCGGAAGTGTGCTCGCGCGCGTCTTCAAGGCCAAGCCCGACGGCTTCCTCGATGAGCAGGCCTTCAAGGCCTTTAGGGCAAGTGAGGAAGAGTTCGAAACGGTCGGACATGGTATTTCCAGAGCCTTTGGCTAGTGAATCGGCAACGCATTGCCGATCCGGTTTTCAATCAGGCGCTTTTCTAAAAGAACGCCCGCGTGGCACGAAGGTGTGCCGTTCCATCCCCGCTGCTCGGGTTAAAAGAGCTTAGATGCCGGGACAGATAAAAAAGTTGATGAAACAAAAAGTCTTAAAGCGACCCTTCGTCGCTTTATACCCCAGCGCAAACGTGGGTCATTCTCACTAAAGAATTAACCCCATCATCCAGCGCGGGGCCGATCATACCGGGGTTTGCTGAAAAACCGTGCATGAAAACCGTCGTTACTTATGGCTGTAGCACTAATTTCGTTACGTCCTTATGACAAAACGATCATTCCCTCGGTGTGACTCATTGGTTAGAACTGAACACAGGTTGACGTCGCAACGGCGTCAACACCTTGGCTCGCCACGCCGGCAGCGAGCCGCACCATGGCAGGTTGTTTTCTGCCCGACCTCGGTTGAGGTCAACGCGACACAAACAGTCAACAAGTGAGGGAAACACCCTATGAGAAGACTTAAGCGTGATCCGTTGGAAAGAGCATTTTTGCGCGGATATCAATATGGCGTTGGTGGCAAATCCCGTGAGCTTTGCCCATTTACTCTACCGTCGGTACGTCAAGCCTGGATTAACGGCTGGCGAGAAGGACGCGGCGACAACTGGGACGGTATGACCGGCACTGCGGGAATCCACAGACTCAACGAACTTCACGCCGTCGGCTGACACAGGGCATTAATTCCGACACGACAATCTGAATTTGTAACGACTTACCATGCACGTCCTTCCCGGACGGCGGGCTGCGGCCCAGGGGCTCCTTCGAGGAGCCCTTTTTTATGCCCGAAAACTCGACTGTCACCCACCTTTCGATTGGCGGGCAACTACCCCTGTAGGAGCTGCCGAAGGCTGCGATCTTTTGATCTTGTTTTTTAGAATCAAGATCAAAAGATCGTCCGAACGCGGCCCGAGCCTTCGGCAGCTCCTACATTGACCGTATCGGGTTGGGTTATTTGCGCAGGGCGGCGATTGCGTCTACCGATTCACGGATCAGCGCCGGGCCCTTATAGATGAAGCCCGAATAAATCTGCACCAGACTCGCACCCGCGAGAATCTTCTCGGCAGCATGCTTGCCTTCAGTAATCCCGCCCGCCGCGATGATCGGCAAACGCCCAGCCAATTCACCGGCCAGCACCTTCACGGTATTGGTGCTCTTCTCCCGCACCGGCGCGCCGGACAAACCTCCCGCCTCGTCGCCATGCTCCATGCCTTCAACGCCGACACGACTCAGGGTGGTGTTGGTCGCGATCACCGCGTCCATGCCGGTTTCGATCAACGCCTGAGCCACCTGCGCGGTTTCTTCATCGGTCATGTCCGGCGCGATCTTGATCGCCAACGGCACATGTTTGCCATGACGCAGGGCCAGTTCAGCGCGGCGCGCGGCCAGATCGGCGAGCAATTGCTTGAGCGAGTCGCCGAACTGCAGGCTGCGCAGGCCCGGGGTGTTCGGCGAACTGACGTTGACTGTCACGTAGCTGGCGTGGGCGTAAACCTTGTCCAGGCAGATCAGATAATCGTCGACCGCGCGTTCAACCGGGGTATCGAAGTTCTTGCCGATGTTGATGCCCAGCACGCCTTTGTACTTAGCCGCCGCCACACGCGCCAACAGGTTATCGACACCGAGGTTGTTGAAGCCCATGCGGTTGATGATCGCCTCGGCTTCCGGCAGGCGGAAGATTCGTGGTTTCGGGTTGCCCGGCTGCGGACGCGGGGTCACCGTGCCGATTTCGACAAAACCGAAACCCAGTTGCGCGAAGCCATCGATGGCCGCGCCGTTCTTGTCCAGACCGGCCGCCAGACCCACCGGGTTCGGAAACTCCAGGCCCATGACCGTCACCGGCTTCTTCGCCGGCGCCTTGCACAGCAAGCCGTTTAAGCCCAAACGCCCACCCGCGCCGATCAGATCCAGCGACAGATCGTGGGAGGTTTCCGGGGAAAGTTTGAACAACAGCTGACGGGCCAGGGAATACATGGGCGGCGATGACTCGGGCGGCGAAAAGAGGCGGCGATTATAGCCGGGCATCGACCTACCGCGCGAGGCGCATGCGCAAATCACTGTCAGTGGCATATGCCTTGCACCTTCCTTGCTATCAGCGCGCAGGCCAATGACGGCACGCGGGCAAGGACAATGGCGTCGTCCCGGGTTTTGCCTGCGCAAAGTCCGCGGCGGCGCTTTTTTTCGAGGTGGCGGTGTATGAATGAACCTTCGGTAGGGCCGCTGGCTTGGGTCAATGGCAGCGATGCCCCGGAAAAGACTGCAATCAACCTCGGTTTCATGGCGTTGAGCGACTGCGCATCGGTTGTCGTCGCCGCGACACAGGGCTTCGCTCAGCCTTACGGATTGACGCTGAACCTCAAGCGCCAGACATCCTGGGCCAATTTGCGCGACAAACTGGTCAGCGGTGAACTGGATGCTGCGCACAGTCTGTACGGCCTGATCTACGCCGTGCACCTGGGCATCGGCGGCGTGGCGTCGAGCGACATGGCGGTGTTGATGGGGCTGAACCAGAACGGTCAAAGTCTCAACCTGTCCCACGACCTGCAAAACCTCGGCGTGAGCAGTCCTGAAGCACTGGACCGGCACGTGCACCAAAGCCGCGCAAAACTCACCTTCGCCCAGACTTTTCCCACTGGCACTCATGCGATGTGGCTGTATTACTGGCTGGCGAGTCAGGGCATTCATCCATTGCAGGATGTCGACAGTGTGGTGGTGCCGCCGCCGCAAATGGTTGCGCACCTGCAAGCCGGGCGCATCGATGGGTTTTGCGTCGGCGAGCCTTGGGCCGCGAGCGCGGTGCAGCAGGACCTCGGTTTCACCCTGGCGACCAGCCAGACCATCTGGCCCGATCACCCGGAAAAAGTCCTCGGCTGCACTCGTGAATTTGTCGAGCAATACCCGAACACGGCGCGGGCGCTGGTGATGGCGATCCTTGAAGCCAGCCGCTTTATCGAAGAGAGCCCGGAAAATCGTCGCAGCACCGCGCAGTTGCTCAGTGCGCCGGAGTATCTGGACGCGCCGCTTTCCTGCATAGAACCGCGTTTTCTCGGTGATTATGCCGATGGCCTCGGCAATCGCTGGCAGGATCCGCACGCGCTGCGCTTTCACGGTAACGGCGAAGTGAATCTGCCGTATCTGTCGGACGGTATGTGGTTCATGACCCAGTTCCGCCGCTGGGGCTTGCTGCGCGAAGACCCGGATTACCTCGCCGTCGCCCGTCAGGTTCAGCAACTCGATCTGTATCGCGATGCCGCGACCGCTGTCGGCGTGGCGGCGTGGGGCACCGACATGCGCAGCAGCCAGTTGCTCGACGGCAAAGTCTGGGACGGCAGCGACCCGGCCGGCTACGCGCGCAGTTTCAAGCTGCATGCGTTGAACGACGACGCTCCCCTTCTCGCCCGCCGCTGACAGGAGACCGCGAATATGTTGCGCATTCTGCTGATCAATGACACAGCGAAAAAAGTCGGGCGCCTGAAGGCTGCGTTGACCGAGGCCGGTTTCGAGGTGATCGACGAGTCCGGCCTGACCATCGACCTGCCCGCGCGCGTCGAAACGGTGCGCCCGGACGTAATTCTGATCGATACCGAGTCACCGAGCCGCGATGTCATGGAGCAAGTGGTGCTGGTCAGCCGCGACCAGCCACGGCCAATCGTGATGTTTACCGATGAGCATGATCCGGGAGTGATGCGCCAGGCGATCAAGTCCGGGGTCAGCGCCTACATCGTCGAAGGCATTCACGCCCAGCGTTTGCAGCCGATTCTCGATGTGGCGATGGCGCGTTTCGAGAGTGATCAGGCCTTGCGTGCGCAGTTGCAGGCGCGTGATCTGCAATTGGCTGAGCGTAAGCGCATTGAGCTGGCCAAGGGGTTATTGATGAAGATGAAGGATTGCAACGAGGAAGAGGCTTACACCCTGATGCGGCGCCAGGCGATGAGCCGGCAGCAGAAGCTGATTCAGGTGGCGGAGCAGATCATTGCCATGAGTGAGTTGCTTGGCTGAAATGCTCTGAGCGCTTGAAAAGCCCCTCACCCTAGCCCTCTCCCGGAGGGAGAGGGGACCGACCTAGGTGTCTGGCGTCAAACATCGACCTGAAAGACCGAGTCGATTATGGATTCACAGCAGAAAATCACAGGTCGGCGTACTTCTCGAGCATCCCCCAATCAGTCCCCTCTCCCTCTGGGCGGTCCGACGTTTCGGGAGGGCTAGGGTGAGGGGCTTTTGATTTTCCGGCTGTTGGCACAAATCTCGCTACGTAAAACGCACAGGTAACCAACGGCGGTTGCCCCACCTACGACAAAGACGTCGCTCACCCGTTCGCCCAACAGGCGCATCAGGTAGCGGCGTTTTTGCGTTTTGGCCCCACAGCCCGGGGCCGGTGGTGCGGCCGTGGCGGCGCCCCACCTGCTGTTGCATGACTCCTTTCGAGACTCTTTTCAGCTGAGGTGCGCGATGAATTCAAGCTTCTGGAAATCCGGCCACACCCCGACCCTGTTCGCGGCCTTCCTCTATTTCGACCTGAGCTTCATGGTCTGGTACCTGCTCGGCCCGCTGGCGGTGCAGATTGCCGCCGACCTGCAGCTAACCACGCAGCAACGCGGCCTCGTTGTCGCCACGCCGATCCTCGCCGGCGCCGTACTGCGCTTCGTGATGGGCATGCTCGCCGATCGACTGTCGCCGAAAACCGCCGGGCTGATCGGTCAGGTCATCGTGATCTGCGCACTGTTCGGCGCCTGGAAACTCGGCATCCACAGTTATGAACAGGCGCTGATCCTCGGCCTGTTCCTCGGCATGGCTGGCGCTTCGTTCGCCGTCGCCCTGCCCTTGGCCTCGCAATGGTACCCGCCGCAGCATCAGGGCAAAGCCATGGGCATTGCCGGTGCGGGCAACTCCGGCACCGTGTTCGCCGCACTGCTTGCACCAGTGCTCGCCGCCGCGTTCGGCTGGAGCAATGTCTTCGGTTTCGCCCTGATCCCGCTGATCCTGACCCTGGTGCTGTTCGCCTGGCTGGCAAAAAACGCCCCTGAGCGGCCGAAAGCCAAAGCCATGGCCGACTACTTCAAAGCCTTGGGCGACCGTGACAGCTGGTGGTTCATGTTCTTCTACAGCGTCACCTTCGGCGGCTTCATCGGTCTGGCCAGCGCCCTGCCCGGCTACTTCAACGATCAGTACGGCTTGAGCCCGGTGACCGCCGGTTACTACACCGCCGCCTGCGTGTTCGGCGGCAGTTTGATGCGACCACTGGGTGGCGCGCTGGCGGATCGCTTCGGTGGCATTCGCACATTGCTGGCGATGTACACCGTCGCTGCCGTGTGCATCGCGGCCGTCGGCTTCAACCTGCCAAGTTCCTACGCGGCACTGGCGCTTTTCGTCTGCACGATGCTCGGTTTAGGGGCAGGCAATGGTGCGGTTTTCCAACTGGTGCCGCAGCGTTTTCGTCTGGAAATCGGCGTGATGACCGGGCTGATCGGTATGGCCGGCGGCATCGGCGGTTTTGCCTTGGCCGCCGGCATGGGCGCGATCAAACAGAGCACCGGCAGCTATCAACTGGCCCTGTGGTTGTTCGCCAGCCTCGGCGTGTTGGCATGGTTTGGCCTGCACGGCGTCAAGCGTCGCTGGAGAACCACCTGGGGTTCAGCGGCAGTGACGGCGGCGCGGGTCTGAAGCGTCGATGGCCCTGCAACTGAGTTTTGCCGAAGCCAGCGCCACCGGTCCGCGCGCGGAGAATCAGGATGCTTTGCGTTCGGTGACACCGGCTCCGGCACTGGCGGCGAGCAAAGGTTATCTGTTCGCCATCGCCGACGGCGTCAGCCAATGCGCCGATGGCGGCCTCGCTGCGCGTTCGACCTTGCAAGCCCTGGCGCTCGACTACTACGCCACGCCGGAAACCTGGAGTGTGGCGCAGGCGCTGGATCGCCTGCTGCTTGCGCAAAACCGCTGGTTGCAGGCCAACGGTGGTGGGCAACCGTTGCTCACCACGGTCAGCGCCTTGGTCATGCGTGGTCGGCGTTTTACCCTCGCCCACGTCGGCGATTGCCGGGTGTATAGCTGGCACGACGATAGTTTGCAGCGGATCTCGGAGGATCATGTCTGGGATCAGCCGGGCATGCAGCATGTGCTCAAGCGTGCGCTAGGGCTGGATCAGCATCTGGTGCTGGATTTCCTCGACGGTGAACTGCGTGAAGGCGAAAGCTTTGTGCTGCTCAGCGACGGAGTCTGGTCAACGCTGGGCGATACCGCGATTGCGGCGATTCTGCGTGATCAGCCGGATCTGCACAGCGCCGCGCAGACGCTGGTCAATGCCGCGCATCTGGCGGGGAGTCAGGACAATGCCAGTGCATTGCTGGTGCGGGTCGATGCTGTCGGTGAGACGAGTATCGGCGATGCACTGATTCATCTGCAGCAATGGCCCCTGCCGCCACCGTTGAAACCCGGGCAGTCGTTCGAAGGCTGGCAAGTGCTGGACGTTGTCGCTCAGAGCCAGCAATCGCTGCTGTATCGGGTGCTTGATGGACAAGGTCAGACGTGGCTTCTGAAAACCCTACCCACGCGTTCCGCCGATGATTCCCACGCCGGGCAAGCACTGCTGTCCGAGGAATGGTTCCTCAAACGCGTAGCCGGCCGGCACTTTCCTGAAGTCCATGCGTGCCAGCAGCGTCAGCATTTGTACTACGTGATGCGGGAATATTCCGGAGCGACGCTGGCACAGCTGTTTCAACTGTCAGGCCCATTGCCGTTGGCACAGTGGCAGGACATCGCCGAGCGCCTGTTGCGTGCGGTCGGGTTGCTGCATCGGCGGCAGATCCTGCACCGGGACATCAAACCGGAAAATCTGCACGTGGGCGACGACGGCGAATTGCGTCTGCTGGATTTTGGCTTGGCATATTGTCCGGGACTGTCCGAAGACGCGCCGTCGACGCTACCCGGGACACCCAGTTACATCGCCCCGGAAGCATTTCGCGGTGATCCGCCAAGTGTGTCGCAGGATTTGTATGCGGCCGGCGTGACCCTGTATTTCCTGCTCACCGGGCATTTTCCCTACGGCGAGATCGAAGCGTTTCAGCGACCGCGCTTTGGTCTGCCGGTGAGCGCCAGTCGCTATCGGCCGGATCTGCCGGAATGGCTGGCGCAGAGTCTGGAGCGTGGTGTGGCGGCGGATCCGCAACAACGGTTTGAAACGGCTGAGGAATGGTTGTTGGTGTTGGAACAGGGCGAGCGGCGGAGTTTGAGTGTACGGCCCAGACCGTTATTGGAGCGTGAGCCGTTGAAGGTGTGGCGGACGATGGCGATCGTGGCGCTGCTGGGGAATCTGGTGCTGCTGGTTTTGTTGTTTCACGGCTGAGACCGCGTCGCGTCATTCGCGAGCAGGCTCGCGAAGAGGCCAGCCCAATCACAACAATTCTGTCTGCCTGAATGCCCCACGAACGAGCAACCCGCGTCGATTCGGTGCAAAAAATCCCCGTCAATAACCGCTCCCGCCCAATAAACACGCCATTCCCCCACTTGGCACAACCACTGCATTACCTCACTCAACACACACATAAAGCCCAACCTTCAACGACGAAGGCTGCGCTTCCCGAGAGAACGGGACCAGGACAAAGGCGTCCTCGCTAGGCAACTAGCGGGACGCCTTTTTTTGTTTGCGCAAAATTTCTCGAGCAAGGCCTGACTGCCCACAAGAGGCCAGCCGCAGCTCCCCGGAGAACCTGATGAAAAAACTCAAACTGGTGATGATCGGCAATGGCATGGCCGGGGTCCGCACCCTCGAAGAACTGCTCAAGCTGAGCAACGAGCTGTACGACATCACCGTCTTCGGCGCCGAACCGCACACCAACTACAACCGCATCCTGCTCTCACCGGTGCTGGCCGGTGAGCAGACCTTCGAGGAGATCGTGCTCAACGACCTCGACTGGTACCTGGAAAACCACATCAAGTTGCTGCTCAACCGCAAAGTGGTGCAGATCGACCGGGTCAAACGCCGCGTGATCGCCGAGGATGGCACCGAAGCCGAATATGATCGCCTGCTGATCGCCACCGGCTCGACGCCGTTCATCCTGCCAATCCCCGGCAACACCCTGCACGGCGTGATCGGTTATCGCGACATCGCCGACACCCAAGCGATGATCGACACCGCGAAAACCCACAAACACGCGGTGGTCATCGGCGGTGGTCTGCTCGGTCTCGAAGCCGCCAACGGCCTGATGCTGCGCGGCATGCACGTCACTGTAGTGCACATAGGCGAATGGCTGCTGGAACGGCAACTGGACAAAACCAGCGGACAACTGCTGCAAAGCGCCCTCGAATCCCGTGGCCTGCACTTCCGTCTGTGCGAGCAGACCCAGGCCTTGCACGACGCCGGCAATGGCCGGGTCGGCTCGGTGCAATTCAAGAATGGCGACATCATCCCCGCTGATCTGGTGGTAATGGCCGCCGGTATTCGTCCTAACACCGAATTGGCGGAAAAGGCCGGCATCCCGTGCAATCGCGGCATCCTGGTCAACGACACCCTGCAAACCTACGATCCGCGCATCTACGCCATCGGCGAGTGCGCCAGCCACCGTGGCATTGCCTACGGTCTGGTCGCGCCATTGTTCGAGCAGGCCAAGGTCTGCGCCAACCACCTCGCACAACTGGGCTTCGCTCGGTATCAGGGTTCGGTTACCTCGACCAAATTGAAAGTCACCGGCATCGATCTGTTTTCTGCCGGCGATTTCATGGGCGGCGAAGGCACGGAAACCATCACCCTCTCCGACCCGATTGGCGGCGTGTACAAAAAACTGGTGATCAAGGATGACGTGCTGGTCGGCGCCTGTCTGTACGGCGATACGGCCGATGGTGGTTGGTATTTCCGCCAGATTCGTGAGAATCACGCCATCGGCGAGATCCGCGATCACCTGATGTTTGGCGAAAACGCTTTGGGCGACGTAGGACATCAGGGCCAGGACAAAGCCATGGTCATGGCCGACACCGCCGAAGTCTGCGGCTGCAACGGCGTGTGCAAAGGCACCATCGTCAAAGCCATTCAGGAACACGGCCTGTTCAGCGTCGACGAGGTGAAGAAACACACCAAAGCGGCCAGCTCCTGCGGCTCTTGCGCCGGGCTGGTCGAGCAGATCCTGATCAACACCGTCGGCGGCGCGGCCGACGTCAAACCGAAAAGCGAAAAAGCCATCTGCGGTTGCAGCGATCTCAACCACGGGCAGATTCGCCAAGCCATTCGCGAGCAGCATCTGCTGACCATCGCCGGCACCATGAGCTACCTCAACTGGCGCACGCCGAATGGTTGCGCAACGTGCCGCCCGGCTCTCAACTATTATCTGATTTCCACTTGGCCCGGCGAAGCCAAGGACGATCCGCAATCGCGCCTGATCAACGAGCGTGCGCACGCCAACATCCAGAAGGACGGCACTTACTCGGTGGTACCACGGATGTGGGGCGGCGTGACCAATCCTTCGGAACTGCGGCGAATTGCCGACGTGGCCGACAAATATCAGGTGCCGATGGTCAAGGTCACCGGCGGTCAGCGCATCGATTTGCTCGGCATCAAGAAGCAGGATCTGCCTGGCGTCTGGAAGGATCTCGACATGCCCTCCGGCCACGCCTACGGCAAATCCATCCGCACTGTGAAAACCTGCGTCGGTAGCGAGTTCTGCCGCTTCGGCACGCAGAACTCGACGCAACTGGGCATCGAGCTCGAGCACGACCTGTTCAACATGTGGTCGCCGCACAAAGTAAAACTGGCTGTCTCCGGATGCCCACGCAACTGCTCGGAAGCGGGGATCAAAGACGTAGGAATCATCGGTGTCGACTCCGGTTGGGAGATGTACATCGGCGGTAACGGCGGGATCAAAACCGAAGTCGCCGAATTCTTCGTCAAGCTGAAAACCGCCGAAGAAGTGCGCGAATACAACGGCGCATTCCTGCAGCTGTATCGCGAAGAAGCCTTCTACCTCGAACGTACCGTGCACTACCTGCAACGGGTCGGCATGGAGCACATCAAAAAAGCCGTGCTGGAAGACCCGGAACGCCGCAAAGCCCTGAACGAGCGCCTGCAATTCTCCCTGTCGTTCGAACAAGACCCGTGGAAAGAACGTCTGGCGCAGCCGCAATTGAAGAAAGAATTCGACGTAATCCCCGTGAAAAATCTGGAGGTGCTGGCATGAACTGGCTCGATATCTGCGCCCTCGACGAGATCAATGCCCTCGGTTCGCGAATCATTGCCGGGCCGAAAGGTGACATTGCGATTTTTCGTACGAGCGACGACGAAGTTTTCGCCCTCGACGACCGCTGCCCGCACAAGGGTGGACCACTGTCGCAAGGCTTGATCTACGGCAAACGCGTGGCCTGTCCGCTGCACAATTGGCAAATCGACCTTGAATCTGGCGAAGCGCAGGCGCCTGACATCGGTTGCGCGCACCATCACCCGGCGCGGGTCGAAAACGGTCGTGTGCAACTGGCCCTGCGGGACGCCATCTGATGAACCGCCAGACGACCGCCTCGACCTGCTGTTATTGCGGGGTCGGCTGCGGCGTGCTGATCGAGCATGACGGCGAGCGCATCCTCGGCGTCAGCGGCGATCCGGCGCACCCGGCCAACTTCGGCAAACTGTGCAGCAAAGGCTCGACCCTGCACCTGACCGGCGACCTCGCGGCCCGCGCGCTGTACCCGGAACTGCGTTTGGGCAAAGGCCTGGCGCGCAGCCGCACGGATTGGGACACTGCGCTGGAACATGCCGCCAACGTGTTCGCCGAAACCATCGCCGAACACGGCCCGGACAGCGTGGCGTTCTATATCTCCGGACAGTTGCTGACCGAGGACTACTACGCCTTCAACAAACTCGCGCGGGCGCTGGTCGGCACCAACAACATCGACAGCAATTCACGCCTGTGCATGTCCTCGGCAGTGGTCGGCTACAAGCGCAGCCTCGGCGCCGACGCCCCGCCGTGCAGCTATGAGGATCTGGAACTCAGCGATTGCGTAATGATCGTCGGCAGTAACATGGCCTACGCCCATCCGGTACTTTTCCGTCGACTGGAAGAGGCGAAGTCCCGTCGCCCACAGATGAAAGTCATCGTCATTGATCCTCGGCGCACCGACACCTGCGACCTCGCCGATCTGCATCTGGCGATTCTGCCCGGCACCGATGTCGCTTTGTTCCATGGGATTTTGCATCTGTTGTTGTGGGAAGACTGGATCGACCGCGACTTCATCAAGGCCCACACCGAGGGTTTGGCCGAACTGAAGAATCTGGTGCGTGATTACACCCCGCAAATGGTTTCGCAACTGTGCGGGATCAGCGTCGAACAATTGCAGCAGTGCGCCGAATGGGTGGGCACTTCGCGAAGTTTTCTGTCGCTGTGGTGCATGGGTTTGAACCAGTCCAGCGCTGGCAGCGCGAAGAACAGTGCGCTGATCAATCTGCACCTGGCCACCGGGCAAATTGGCCGTCCGGGTGCAGGACCTTTCTCTCTCACCGGTCAGCCAAATGCCATGGGCGGACGCGAAACCGGTAGTTTGTCGAATCTGTTGCCGGGTCATCGTGACGCGGCCAACCCTGAACACCGCGCCGAAGTGGCGGCTTATTGGGGTGTGGATCAACTGCCGGAAAGCACTGGTCTCAGCGCCATCGAACTGTTCGAGCAAGTGCGCAGCGGCAAGATCAAGGCGTTGTGGATTGCCTGCACCAACCCTGCGCAATCGATGCCGGATCAGAACTCGGTGCGCGCGGCACTGGAAGCTTGCCCGTTTGTGGTGTTGCAGGAGGCTTTTCGCACCACCGAAACCGCTGCGTTCGCAGATCTACTGCTGCCTGCTGCCAGTTGGGGCGAGAAGGAAGGCTCGGTAACCAACTCCGAGCGACGCATTTCCCACGTACGCAAAGCCATCCTCCCACCGGGTGAGGCGCGGCCGGATTGGGCGATTACGGTAGATTTCGCGCAGCGTCTGGAGAAACGTCTGCGTCCCGTTGAACCGAGCCTGTTTGCGTTCAGCCAACCTGCGCAGTTGTTCGATGAGTTCAAAGGGCTGACGCATGGCCGCGATCTGGATATGTCCGGGATCAGTCATGCGCTGATCGACGAGATCGGACCGCAGCAATGGCCCTTCCCCGTCGGCGCCCGCGTAGGAACACCACGACTGTACGGGGACGGTATTTTTCCTACGTCCACTGGCCGCGCTCATTTCATTGCCGACCCTTACCGCGCCGCCAAAGAACAGCGTGATGCACGCTTTCCGCTGACATTGATCACTGGCCGCTTGCGCGATCAATGGCACGGTATGAGCCGCACCGGCACGGCGGCGCAACTGTTCGGGCATGTCAGCGAAGCGGTGTTGAGTCTGCATCCAGACGAAATGCGCCGGCACCGTTTGCAGCCGGGCGATCTGGTCAATCTGAAAAGTCGTCGCGGCGCAGTAATTGTTGCTGTCGGTAGTGATGACAGCGTACGTCCGGGACAAGCGTTTCTACCTATGCACTGGGGTGACCGGTTTCTCAAGGGCGGCGTGAACAGCCTGACCCTGCCGGCCTTCGATCCGTTGTCGAAACAACCGGAACTCAAACACAGCGGTGTGCGCCTGGAGCCGGTCAATCTACCGTGGCAGCTTTTCGCACTGATCGAGGGCGATGTTCAACGGCATTTCGAGACGCTACGACCGCTATGTGAGGCATTTTCCTACGTGAGTATCAGCCTTGTCGGACGTGAGCGGTCGGCGCTGCTGATACGCGCAGCGAGCAGCGAGGCACCGGATGCGCAATTGCTCAGTGAAATCGATCATTGCCTGTCACTGATCGACGGCCCGGTACTGGCTTACGACGATCCACGTCGGGCTATCGGCAAGCGCGTACGCATTGAAAACGGACGTATCACCGCGATTCGCCTGGCCGGCGAAACCCTCGCGCAGCATTGGCTGCAAGGCCTGTGGCTGGAGGGCCGGGCCGACGAACAACTGCGGCGCTGGTTGCTGGCGCCGATGAGTGCGCCACCGGGCAGCGTCGGTGTGCAGGCCAGCGCGGATAAAACCCTGTGCAACTGCAACAACGTCAGCCTCAACACAGTCTGCGCAGGCATCCGCCAAGGTCTGGATCTGCAGGGTTTGAAAAACAATTTGGGCTGCGGCACGCAATGCGGCTCGTGCGTCCCGGAAATAAAGCGTTTGCTGGCTGCCGAGTTGCAGCCGGTCGCCATCATCTGATGAGGAAAGCAGCATGAATGCAAAAGTCTGGCTGGTAGGCGCGGGCCCCGGCGATCCGGAACTGCTGACCCTCAAAGCGGTGCGCGCCTTGCGCGAGGCCGATGTGGTGCTGATCGACGATCTGGTCAATGACGCGGTGCTGGAACACTGCCCTGGCGCACGCATCATTGCCGTGGGT
The DNA here is from genome assembly GCF_028656995.1 of Pseudomonas sp. TNT2022 ID642. Lineage (NCBI taxonomy): Bacteria > Pseudomonadati > Pseudomonadota > Gammaproteobacteria > Pseudomonadales > Pseudomonadaceae > Pseudomonas > Pseudomonas sp. TNT2022 ID642. The sequence goes on from NZ_JAMDGW010000008.1 coordinate 65,703, forward strand.
AAACGCGGCGGTTGTCGTTCGACACCGCAGGCCTTTATCCATCGGCTGATGCTGCGCTATGCCCGCCACGGCAAGTGTGTGGTGCGGCTCAAGGGCGGCGATCCATGCATTTTCGGCCGGGGCGGTGAAGAGGCGCAGTGGCTGCGTGAGCGCGGGGTCGAGGTGGAGCTGGTGAACGGCATCACCGCCGGGCTGGCCGGGGCAACGCAGTGCGATATTCCGCTGACGTTACGCGGTGTGGCGCGCGGGGTGACGCTGGTGACTGCGCATACTCAGGATGACAGCCAGTTGAACTGGCAGGCACTGGCGCAGGGCGGCACAACGCTGGTGGTTTATATGGGTGTTGCCAAGCTCGGCGAGATTCGCGATCAATTGTTGGCGGGCGGGATGGCGGCGGATACGCCGGTGGCCATGATCGAGAATGCGTCATTGCCTGAGCAGCGCGAATGCCGGAGTGATCTGATGAGCATGAGCGATGACGCAGGAATTTTCGGATTGAAGAGCCCGGCGATTCTGGTGATTGGTGCGGTGGCGGCGGCTGGTGAAGATCAAAAGATCGCAGCCTGCGGCAGCTCCTATAGGACGTATGCAGATTTCATGTAGGAGCTGCCGAAGGCTGCGATCTTTTAAAGCTTCAAAGCCAAATCGCAGGCAAAGAAAAGCCCGGCCTAAGCCGGGCTTTTCTCAGAGCGGCAGCTAATTACTTAGCTTGAGCTTCAACCTGCGCTTCTACGCGACGGTTTACAGCGCGGCCAGCTTCAGTTTTGTTGTCAGCAACTGGGCGGGATTCGCCGTAGCCAACAGACTGAACGCGGGACGATTCAACACCGTACTGGTTGGTCAGAACTTGCTTAACGGCGTTTGCACGACGCTCGGACAGTTTCTGGTTGTAAGCGTCAGGACCGACGGAGTCAGTGTGACCTTCAACAGTAGTGGTGGTGGATGGGTACTGCTTCATGAAGTCAGCCAGGTTCTTGATGTCGCCGTAGCTGTTTGGCTTCACAACCGACTTGTCGAAGTCGAACTTAACGTCCAGCTCAACACGAACAACTTCAGCAACTGCTGGGCAGCCGTCAGCGTCAACAGTTACGTTGGCTGGGGTGTCCGGGCACTTGTCAACGTTGTCGCAAACGCCATCGTTGTCGCTGTCGGAGCAGACTTCAGCTGGTGCTGGAACTGGAGCAGCAGCAGGCTTGGAGCCGCCACCGAAGTTCACACCGATACCAACGCTAGGAGCCCACTCGGTGTCGCCCTGGTCGATGTTGTATTGAGCTTCAACGCCAGCACGGGCGTAGAAGTTCTCGGTGAAGTACAGCTTGGCACCAGCGCCCAGGTTGGCGAAGGTGGAGCGGTCACGACCGCCGGAACCGTTCTGACCGATGCTCTGATCGGAGAAACCAGCCGATACGTATGGACGCAGCATGTCGCCTGGGTTGTTGAAGTGGTACAGAGCGTCCAGAGCGGTGTTCGCGCCCTTGATGTTACGACCGTCGTCGGAACGTACGTTGTGCACTTCGTCGTAGCCCAGACGCAGTTCAACGTCGTCGGTCAGGAAGTAACCGATCGAACCGCCGAACAGGTTGCCGTTGTTCTTGAAGTTACGAGCGCTGTCGAATTGTTCTTTCTTTGCGAAGCCTTCGATTTCAACTGCGCCTTGGCCTTGTGCCAGAGCGCCGAACGAAGTGGCGGCAATCAGAGAACCAATGGCCAAGCCCAAGGTGTTTTTCAGTTTCATCCGTTAAATCCCCATCTGGTGATTGTGAAGCAGTCCCGCAAACCGGGGGACAACTCGGCGGCAAGTCTATCAGAACTTGCCTACACGTAAGAGATATTTGCGCTGAACTAAGTTTCAGCAATGCCTGCAAATTTCTCACGCAATTTATCTAGAGCACGTTTGTAACGCATTTTTGTCGCACTCAAACCCATGTGCATGATGTCTGCGATCTCCTGAAATTCCAGCTCTGCGACAAATCGAAGCACCAGAATTTCGCGGTCAATCGGGTTCACATACACCAGCCAGCGATCAAGTCCGCCCTTCTCCTCGGGTTTCGGCGCCTTTTCTTCGGACGCTTCCTCGAGGGGGTCAAGACTCAATGCGTCCATCAAGCGACGCTTTCGCCGTTCCTTCCGATACTGCGTAATACATTCGTTGTACGTGATGCTGTAGAGCCACGTTTTGAACTTCGATTTCCCCTCGAAGTTCTTCAGGCCATACAGCACCTTCAACATGACTTCCTGACAGACATCGTCTGCGTCGCGATCGTTCCCAAGATATCTCGCACAAACGTTAAATAATGTTCGCTGGTAACGCCGCATCAGTTCTTCATAGGCGCGCGTTACGTGAAAAAGCTCGGTATGCGAGCGCGCGACCAACTCCTCATCAGAGAGCTCGCGGGGGTCGTAGCGCGTGGATAGCGTTTGGGCTTTATTCAAAACAAGTCGTGCCGACAGTCAGGTCAATGTCCACCGCAACCAGCATCAGCTGGCATTTTGCGGCGGCATACATTAGCAGGGTTTGCCGGATTAGCGGCTACTCACATGCTGTTCCAGCAGGATCCGATTGGAAAGAGAGACTAGCTCACCCTCATCGGTCAGCAATGTGGTTTTAACCGTGCCGATCTCTTCGATCTGGCCTTCGACCTCGCCAACACGCACTTGTTGCCCAACCTGATACAACTCACGCACATAGATTCCCGCAAGAATCTGACCGGCAATTTCCCGGCTTCCCAAACCCATGGCCAGCGCAACGGCCAGACCAACGGTAATCAAAACGATGACAATCACATGGTTCAGCAGGTCGGTCTTGACCTCAAGCTGACTGATCGCGACCGAGATGCTGATGATGATCACCAGCCCCTGAGCAATTCGCCCAAGCCCCGAAGCGTAGTCCAGGCCCACGCCTTCTGCCGCCCCGCGCACCAGGCCGTTGGCCAGTTGCGCGAGCAAAACACCTACCAGCAACACCAACGCCGCGCCGAATACTTTCGGCAAATAGAGCGCCAACATATCCAGCGTAGCCGAAACTCGCTCAAGGCCAAGAGATTCTGCTGCAGAAACCAGAAAAATCAGCAGAACGAACCAGTAAACGATTTTGCCGATCAGGGTCGAAATCGGGACTTGCAGCCCCGCCCGCGACATCAATTTAGTCAGGCCGGTGCCACCCATCAGGCGATCAAGGCCGAGTTTGGCGAGCAGCTTGGAGAGCAAGGTATCGAGCAGCTTGGCCACGACGAAACCCAACAGCAGCACGACCAGTGCGCCGAACAGGTTCGGGATGAAGTTGGCTACTTTGGTCCACAACGCAGTCATTGCAGTGACGAGGCTCTGAGTCCAGAGGTCGAGTTCCATATTCAATCAGCCTTATCAGCAGTGCGAGCGGTAGGTTTACGAAGACGGGAAACCGGCGAGACATGGGCCGATCCGTTATTCAGGGCGATCATCAGCGCGGGCAGCCAGCGGCCCAGCAGGCTGAACAGATCACCGGCGCCGACCTGGCGGTTGGCGGTTTTGAGTACGCGGCCCAGACAGGCATCGTCGTCGCGGCTGGACGGCGAAGCGTTGAGCATGTCGCGCAAAGACTGTTCAAACGGATCGTGCATACGCACCTCTCGTGATGTCTGTGAAAGACGCGGGCAGATTTGGTCGGGTCACATGCGCCATCGTCAGACCCAGCGCAAACGACGGAATAACCACCACTGACCGAAGGCCAGGGCGAGCACCGTCAAGCAGGCGATCAGGAACCCATAAGGGCTGCTGGAGAATGGAATTCCGCCAACGTTGATGCCCAGCAGACCGGTGATGAAACTCATCGGCAAAAAGATGCAGGTGATGATCCCGAAGCGGTACATCGTGCGATTCATGCGCTCGCTCAGGCGCCGGTCTTCAGCCTCCAGCACAAGCCCCACGCGCTCTCGGGTCAATTCGAGTTCTTCGAGATAGCGGGTCAGGCTGTTGTTCAATTCGTTCCAGTAATCGGCATCGTCATCGACAAACCACGGCAGTTTTATCCGCGTCAGTTGCCCGAAAATATCCCGCTGCGGCGCAAGAAAACGCTTCAACCCAGCGGCCCGGCGGCGGATGTGCAGAATGGCGCCATGCTCGGGGGTATACCGTTCGTCGGCATCCATTTTTTCTTCTTCCTCATCGGCGATTTCCGAGAGGCAAGTGACCAGATCCTGCACCTTGTTGGTGAGGAACTGCGCCAGATAGAGGATGAGTTCAGAGGCCGTTTTCGGACCTTTGCCGTCCGCCAATTGCACCAGTAATTCATCGGTGGCGCGCAATGGACGCAAACGCAGGGAAATCACCCGCTGAGCTGAAGCGAAAATCCGCACCGAGACCATGTCTTCCGGCTCGGCACCCGGATTGAGATTGACCCCACGCAGAAACAGCAGCAACTCGGCATCCGGCAACGGCAACAGGCGCGGTCGAGTGTTCTCTTCCAGCAGCAGATCGCAGGTGAATTCATTGAGACCGCTGGATTTGCGCAGCCAGGTCTGCGTTTGCGGATGGCTGCGATCCCAATGCAGCCACAGGCTTTCATGGGCCTGCAGCTGCAAATCGTCGAGCTCAGTCCGGGCTATCGAACGCGCACCGCCTTTTCCGTCCAGCACCAGGGCATGCACCAGCCCCCATTGCGCGTTTTCTTCCTCGAACATCCGCATCCCTTTGTCGAAAATCTTATTCAGGCATCTTCAGCGGACTCGGCGAGACGATCACGCCGTTGTTGTCCGCATAAATGTACTGGCCCGGGTGGAACGTCACACCGGCGAAAGTCACCGGGACGTTGAGGTCGCCGATACCACGTTTTTCGGTTTTCATCGGATGGCTGGCCAACGCCTGCACGCCCAGATCGGTCTGGGCAATCACATCGACGTCACGGATGCAGCCATAGATCACCAGCCCTTCCCAGCCGTTTTTAGCGGCTTTCTCGGCGATCATGTCGCCCAACAGCGCGCGACGCAGAGAACCGCCGCCATCGACCACCAGCACCTTGCCGTTGCCCTTGAGTTCAGCCTGTTCCTTGACCAGCGAGTTGTCTTCGAAGCATTTGATGGTCACGATTTCACCACCGAACGAATCACGGCCGCCGAAATTGCTGAACATCGGTTCCAGCACCTGCACCAGCTCCGGATAGGCGTCGCACAGGTCAGGCGTAAGGTAATGGTTCATCGAAAAACTCCTGTAACAAGGAAGACGATCAAGGATGACGCATTCTTTTGGGACGATCTCCGGCGGTCGCTGTTTACCTTAGTCCATCCCATGGTCGCTGAACGAACCTGAACAAACCCTGAAACGTAATAGCTAAACAGCCACCAAAAATGACCAGAACCGCACAATGCGTCATATCTTAGCCGCAAGCCAACCCGAACGAAATGCCCTTTTCAGGGCCTCCCTCTCAGACCGCAGCAGCCAAATCCGGCTTCTCGCCCAGCAATGGCGTGTGCTGATCGTTCAACCAGCGCTCCACCAACGGCCACACCTCAGTCTGCGCCGCTTTGCTCACCAACATCTCGACATGGCCGAAATTATCGTTGAAGCCCTGCTCGCGGCCCAGATTGATGAACTGCTTGTGCTCGGAGCCGATCTGCTCGAACAACTTGCGACAGGCCCACGCCGGATCCTGATGATCGCCTGCTGCAGTCACCGCCAGCACTGGCACTTGAACATCGGCCAGCCCCGCCCACCAATCTTTGTCCTTGTCGCCAAACCGGCCGAACAAGCCGTACCAGCGCATGCTTTCCAGTGCCAGACCGATCGGCTCATCTTCCGGTCCACGCTTGAGGCGCGAACCCGACAGTTGCGCAAAACGCTTGAGAATAAAGCGCCCGCTCCACTCCACCGGCGGAATTTTCAGCGGCCAGTAAGTGCGGCTGACTTGTGTGCCGAAAAACGCAGCCGAAGCCACGGCGGGTTCGCCAAGGTACTCACCACCGAGCGCGGCGGCCAAGGTGATGCCGCCCAGCGAATGGCCGATCCAGTGCGGAATCTGCCCGCTCTGCTCTCGCACGAACGCGGCAATCGCCGGCAGATCGTAACGGGCATAGTCGGCGACCCGATTGCGTCGGTATTCCTCATTGCGCTGCGACAAACCGTGGCCGCGCATCTCGGGGATCCACACGTCAAAACCCAGACGCGTCAAATAGGCACCCAGGCCCAGACCTTTCGGTGAAAACCAGAAGCGTCGATTGGAAAAACTGCCGTGCAGCAAAATCACCGGCACACCGCGAGGCGCCGAGTCATCGGCCATGCCCAAGCGGGTCACAGCGATTTCCACGGACCAGTCGGGACTGTTGCCGGGTTTCAGTCGATACACGTCTTCGCTCAGATCGCCGCGCCGTTCGGCGCTGATCAGGGCGACAGGAAACAGGTTGCTGCTGCTTTGCATAATGCTCTTGCACAAAAAAGGGCGGCATCTACAGGAGCCCGCCCTACTTCAATCTCAAAGCCCTGCCCTTGTAGGAGCGAGCCTGCTCGCGAAAGCGGCTTATCAGCCAACATCCATGGCGGATGTTGCTCCGCCATCGTCGGAACGCCGCCCGGAGCAGGCTCGCTCCCACAGGGGAAGCGGGCCGTTCACATACTCTTTAAGCTGGTGTCTGACCTTCGGCGAGGAAGAACCAGGTTTCCAGCACAGTATCCGGGTTCAGCGACACGCTTTCGATGCCCTGCTCCATCAGCCACTTGGCCAGATCCGGGTGGTCCGAAGGACCCTGACCGCAGATACCGATGTACTTGCCGGCCTTGTTGCACGCGGCAATCGCGTTGGCCAGAAGCTTCTTGACCGCCGGATTACGCTCGTCGAACAGGTGCGCGATGATACCGGAATCGCGGTCCAGACCCAGGGTCAGCTGCGTCAAGTCGTTGGAACCGATCGAGAAGCCGTCGAAGAATTCGAGGAATTCTTCAGCAAGGATCGCGTTGGATGGCAGTTCGCACATCATGATCACGCGCAGGCCGTTCTCGCCGCGCTTCAAGCCGTTTTCGGCCAACAGATCGACCACCTGGCTGGCTTCGCCGAGAGTACGGACGAACGGCACCATGATTTCGACGTTGGTCAGGCCCATCTCGTTGCGCACACGTTTCAGCGCGCGGCATTCGAGCTCGAAGCAGTCACGGAACGATTCGCTGATGTAACGCGAAGCGCCACGGAAGCCCAGCATCGGGTTTTCTTCTTCCGGCTCGTAGAGCTTGCCGCCGATCAGGTTGGCGTATTCGTTGGACTTGAAGTCCGACAGGCGCACGATGACTTTTTTCGGCGTGAACGCTGCAGCCAGGGTGCTGATGCCTTCCACCAGTTTGTCGACATAGAAGTCGACCGGGTCGTTGTAACCGGCGATACGCTTGTCGACGCTGTCCTTGATTTCCTGTGGCAGACCGTCGTAGTTCAACAGCGCTTTCGGGTGGACACCGATCATGCGGTTAATGATGAATTCCAGACGAGCCAGGCCGACACCGGCGTTCGGCAGTTGCGCGAAGTCGAAGGCACGGTCCGGGTTGCCGACGTTCATCATGATCTTGAACGGCAGCTCCGGCATGGCGTCGACGGAGTTCTTCTTGATGTCGAAGCCCAGTTCGCCTTCGAAGATGTAACCGGTGTCGCCTTCGGCGCAGGACACGGTCACGCCCTGGCCATCCTTCAGCAGTTGGGTGGCGTTGCCGCAACCGACCACTGCCGGGATGCCCAGCTCACGAGCGATGATCGCCGCGTGGCAGGTACGCCCGCCACGGTTGGTGACGATGGCGCTGGCGCGCTTCATCACCGGTTCCCAGTCCGGGTCGGTCATGTCGGAAACGAGCACGTCGCCCGGCTGGACTTTGTCCATCTCGGAGACGTCCTTGATGATGCGCACTTTACCGGCGCCGATGCGCTGGCCAATCGCACGACCTTCCACCAGCACGGTGCCGGTTTCTTTCAGCAGGTAACGTTCCATGACGTTGGCCTGGGTGCGGCTTTTCACGGTTTCCGGACGCGCCTGCACGATGTACAGCTTGCCGTCGTCACCGTCCTTGGCCCACTCGATGTCCATCGGGCAGCCGTAGTGTTTCTCGATGATCATCGCTTGCTTGGCCAGCTCGCTGACTTCAGCGTCGGACAGGCAGAAACGTGCACGATCAGCCTTGTCGACATCGATGGTCTTGACCGAACGACCGGCCTTGGCCTCGTCGCCGTAGATCATTTTGATGGCTTTGCTGCCCAGGTTGCGACGCAGGATCGCCGGACGACCGGCCTCCAGCGTGCCCTTGTGCACGTAGAACTCATCCGGGTTGACCGCGCCTTGTACGACGGTTTCGCCCAGACCGTAGGCGCCAGTGATGAACACCACGTCACGGAAACCCGATTCGGTATCGAGGGTGAACATCACGCCGGCGGTGCCGGTTTCCGAACGCACCATGCGCTGCACGCCAGCCGACAGGGCGACCAGTTTGTGGTCGAAGCCCTGGTGCACGCGGTAGGAAATGGCACGGTCGTTGAACAGCGAAGCGAACACCTCTTTGGCGGCGCGGATAACGTTTTCCACACCACGGATGTTCAGGAAGGTTTCCTGCTGACCGGCGAACGAGGCGTCCGGCAAGTCTTCGGCGGTGGCGGAAGAACGCACGGCCACGGCCACGTCAGGGTTACCGGCCGACAGCGCGGCGAACGCGGTGCGGATCTCGGCATTCAGTTTTTCGGGGAATTCGGCTTCCATGATCCATTGACGGATCTGTGCGCCGGTCTTGGCCAGGGCGTTGACGTCGTCAACGTCGAGCGCGTCGAGGGCTTGGTGGATCTGGTCGTTGAGGCCGCTCAGTTCGAGGAAATCACGATAAGCCTGAGCCGTCGTGGCGAAGCCGCCGGGGACCGAAACACCGGCGCCTGCCAGGTTACTGATCATCTCGCCCAGGGATGCGTTCTTGCCCCCCACATGCTCAACATCGTGTTTGCCGAGCTTATCGAGGGAAACTACGTACTCTACCAAGGTGATCTCTCCACTAACTGTGTTGGAAAAGCTCAGAAACCGGCGGCCCGGGGGAGCCTTGGCCGGTTGTATGGCCTGGACCTGGAAAATAAGTGAGAATGCGGGCCAGTCGCGGCCGGCAAATCGCGCCTATCATATCCAAGAATCGTCACTAGCTTAAGGCCCAAGGTGCAAATGAAACGATCTGCTTTCTTCATCTCCGATGGCACCGGCATCACTGCCGAAACCCTGGGTCAAAGCCTTCTGGCGCAGTTCGAAAACATTACCTTCAGCAAATTCACGCGACCGTACATCGACAGCGTGGATAAAGCGCGGGCCATGGTACAACAAATCAACAAAGCCGCCGAAACCGACGGCTTTCGCCCGATCATCTTCGACACCATCGTCAATCAGGACATCCGTGAGATTCTCGCAACCTCCAATGGTTTCATGATCGACATTTTCTCGACCTTTCTTGCCCCGCTTGAGCAGGAACTGACCGAGCATTCTTCCTACACCGTCGGCAAGTCGCACTCGATCGGGCACAACTCCAATTACATGGAGCGCATCGAGGCGGTGAACTTCGCCCTCGACAATGACGATGGCGCGCGCACGCACTATTACGACAAAGCCGATTTGATACTAGTGGGCGTGTCGCGATGCGGCAAAACGCCGACGTGTCTGTACATGGCCATGCAGTTCGGCATCCGCGCGGCCAACTATCCGCTGACCGAAGACGACATGGAGCGCCTGACCCTGCCGACGGCCCTGCGCGCCCATCAGCACAAGCTGTTCGGCCTGACCATCGACCCGGATCGCCTCACCGCGATCCGCAACGAGCGCAAGCCCAACAGCCGTTATTCGAGCTACGCCCAGTGCGAATTCGAAGTGCGCGAAGTGGAAAACCTGTTCCGCCGCGAGAACATCCCCAACATCAACTCCACGCATTTTTCGGTGGAAGAGATTTCGGCGAAGATTCTGGTGGAGAAAGGTGTGGAGCGGCGGTTCAAGTAGATTTGTGGTGTCTGGGCTGACGCCTTCGCGAGCAGGCTCGCTCCCACAGGGTTTTCGGGTGTTTGCACATTTTGCATTCACCCCAAACCCCTTGTGGGAGCGAGCCTGCTCGCGAAGAACGATTACACGGTGTCTGTTAATGCCTTGGCCAGAGCCTCAAAGCCCCCCAGCAACAAGCGATCATCCCCCACCGCATTGCACACACTCACCCGAATAAATTGCGGCACCGCTAAATGCCCGACCGCAAACGCCTCAGCGGTGGCCACCAGATAGTTGTTCTCCTTCAACTCCGCCGCAATCTGCGACGCCCGCCACAACTCAGGCACTTCCACCCAGAAGTGCGGGCTGTAAGGGTGAGTCCTGTAATTCAAACCCTGCAGAACAGGCCCCACCAAGGCCTTGCGCCGAGCAATTTCGCTGATCTGCTCGTCCAGCAAACGCTCGGCCATACCGCTTTCTATCCACAGGCTCGCCACTTCCATTGATAACGGATTGGCCATCCAGCACGTTGCGCGGATGGCGGCGCTCAAACGCCCGATCAACGCTTGCGGCGCATGCAGATAACCGACGCGCAAACCCGCCGAAACAGCCTTGCTCAGGCTGCCGATCAACACCGAACGTTCCGGCGCGAAATAACTCAGCGGCAACGGGCGCTGACGATCCAGAACCGCATGGGCTTCGTCTTCGATAATCAACAGATTGTGCTGGCGGCAGATATCGGCAATCGCCTCGCGCCGTGGGATCGACATCACAGCGGCTGTAGGATTCTGGATCGTTGGGGTGCAATACAGTGCAGAAACGCGATGCTGACGGCAGATTTCTTCCAGTGCCGACGGCACAAGTCCTTCGTCATCCATCGCCGCGCCAATGAGTTTTATCCCGAGCTGACGTGCGACTCCAATCAATCCGGGGTAGGACAAATGCTCGGTCACAACGGTGTCGCCGGCCTTGAGCAAACCCATCAGCGCGCACAACAAACCATGCTGACCACCGTTGACGCACAACACCTGATCGGCGTGCGGCACAAAAGCCTCGTGCTGCAACCACACCGCCCCCGCCACACGATGCCGCGCCAACCCGGCTTCAGCGGTGTAGCCGGTCAACTGCTGCAGCACCCGCGGATCGCTGGCCAGCTCCTGCAGGCTCTGGCTCATGAACGCCGCTTCCTGTGCGGGAATCGGCTGATTGCGGCTCATGTCGAAACAGGCTGACGGCTCATCGCTGACATTACGAAAGCCTTTGTCCTGCGGCCGCTCCATCCCGCGCTGACAGACGTAGGTGCCATCTCCGACACGGGCGACGACTAGTCCTACACGCTCCAGTTCACCGTAGGCCCGGCTGATGGTGCCGATGGTCACGCCCAGACTGTCGGCCAGCAATCGGTGGGGCGGCAACTTGCATCCCGCATCGATCACACCTTCGTCGATGGCCTGTGCGACCGCATCGGCCAAGCGTTTGTACTTCACGCCGACGCCATTGGCGAGGCCGTCACGGAGGATTGACACCATGGCAATACTTACTTTGACAGTCATTCTCGCCCCGAATAGCGTGCTGAAAACAGGTTCAATCAGAAATAGACCGTTTACGTGATCAGGTCAATTCCACCGCTCGGAGCACGCCACATGTCGACCGCTGTCAGCACACCGATGAATATCAGCAAACCCTGGCTCGCCGGATTGCTCACCAGCACGCTGTTTATGATCGTTTGCCTGAGTTGGGGCACGACGTGGCTGGGGATCAAGATTGCGGTGGAAAGCGTGCCACCGCTGACGGCTGCCGGATTGCGGTTTCTGATCGCTTTTCCGCTGTTCCTGAGCTTCGCGCTGTTGCGCAAGGAACCGCTGTTTTTTCCAAAGCAAAGTCGCGGGTTCTTTGTGTTCGTCACGCTGTCGTATTTCAGCCTGCCCTACTACCTGCTCAACTACGGCGAGATGCACGTGTCATCGGGCCTGACAGCGCTGCTGTTCAGCTGCATGCCGGTGTTTATCCTGTTGTTTTCCGCGCTGTTTCTGCGCGAGAAAATCTACCCGTCGCAGATGCTCGGTATCGCGATCGGCTTTGGCAGTCTGTTCATGATTATTCGCAGTCAGGGTCTGCATCTGGATCAGGCGGAATGGCTTGGCGTGTTGGCGATTCTGTGTGCGGCGGTGATGCATGCGCTGTGTTACGTGGTAACGAAAAAACATGGCAGCGCGATCAGCGTGATCACCTACAACACCCTGCCGATCGGTATCGCCGGGCTGATGTTATTTATTGTCGGCTTAAGCGTTGAAGCCCCGGAGTTTGCGCAGGTGACGGCACGTTCCTGGGGCGCCCTGCTTTATCTCGGGCTGGTGGCGTCGGTGGGCGGATTCATCGTTTACTTTTTACTGCTTAAACGCTTGAGCCCGATCATTCTGTCGTTCGTGTTTATCATTTTCCCGGTGTTCGCCGTGATCATCGGCGCCTGGTACGAGGGACAAACCCTGTCCCGGGAGCTGATGATCTATTCGGCGATTTTGTTGAGCGGTTTTGCGATCACCAAATTGCCCATCGAAAAATGGCGTACGCGGTCCGTGTAGGAGCTGCCGAAGGCTGCGATCTTTTGATCTTGTTTTTTACAATCAAAGTCAAAAGATCGCAGCCTGCGGCAGCTCAGGTTTTTCGTCAGATCACAAGTAGGTCGACGAAACGGTTTACCGGGGTGGACTCCAGCTGCGTCTGATCCTTGCACAACGCAAAGATCTCACCGCTACGCTGGCCGGTGAAACGTGTGGCCAGGTTGGCCTTGAACTTGTCTTCGAGTAATGGAATGCCCTCGACACGGCGGCGGCGATGACCGATCGGGTATTCCACCACGACGTTGTCGGTGCTGCTGCCGTCCTTGAAAAAAACCTGCACGGCGTTGGCGATCGAGCGTTTGTCGGCCTCCAGATATTCGCGAGTGAAACGCGGCTCTTCGATGATGACCATTTTCTCGCGCAGCACGTCGATGACCGGATGCGCCTTATGGAAATCGTCCTCGTACTGCTCGGCGACCAGATTGCCGAACGCCAGTGGCACGGCGGTCATGTACTGGATGCAGTGGTCGCGGTCGGCGGCGTTGGCCAGCGGCCCGACCTTGGAAATGATGCGAATCGCCGATTCGTGGGTGGTGATGACGATGCGGTCGATTTCATGCAGACGATTGCGCACTTGCGGGTGCAAGGTCACCGCCGCTTCACAGGCGGTTTGCGCGTGGAATTCGGCGGGGAAACTGATCTTGAACAGGACGTTTTCCATCACGTAACTGCCGAACGAGCGCGAGAAACTGAAGGCGCGTTTATTCTCCGGTTTCAATGCCAGATCGCTGTTGGTGTGGCTGAACAGCACGTCATAGAAGCCCCATTGTTTGGCGGTGAGAACGCCGGGAATGCCCATTTCGCCGCGCATGGCAATATCGGCCAGACGCACGCCACGACTCGATGCATCCCCTGCTGCCCAGGATTTTCGCGAGCCGGCGTTTGGGGCATGCCGATAAGTGCGCAACGCCTGACCATCGGCGAACGCATGGGACAAGGCCGACAACAGTTGCTCACGATTGGCGCCCATCAGTTTGGCGGTGACCGCCGTTGAAGCGACTTTCACCAGAATGACGTGATCGAGTCCTACCCGGTTGAAGGAGTTTTCCAGGGCGATCACACCTTGTACCTCGTGGGCCATGATCATTGCTTCCAGTACATCGCGAATGGTCAGCGGCGCTTCACCGCTGGCCACGCGCTTCTGCGAAAGGTGATCGGCCACCGCGAGAATCCCGCCGAGGTTGTCGGATGGATGGCCCCATTCGGCAGCGAGCCAGGTGTCGTTGTAGTCGAGCCAGCGGACGATGCAGCCGATGTCCCACGCGGCTTTGACCGGGTCGAGGCGATAGGAGGTGCCGGGAACGCGTGCGCCGAACGGGACGACGGTGCCCTCGACAATCGGGCCGAGGTGCTTGGTGCATTCGGGGAAACGCAGTGCCAGCAGGCCGCAGCCCAGCGTGTCCATCAGGCAATTGCGGGCGGTGTCGAGGGCTTCGGCAGAGGGGGCTTTGAAGGTGAGGACGTAATCGGCGATGTCCTGCAGGACATGGTCGTAGTCGGGACGGTTGTTCAGGTCGACGTTGGCGCTCATTGCGGTTCTCCTGTGCGGGAATGATGAGTGGTGCGGTCTTCCTCAGGGCTTGGCGGGTTTGGTCTGGTTGATTGCAGGTCTGGGGTGCCTGCTCATTTTGTGTTTCTTCAGTGGGAGGCCCCTCACCCTAGCCCTCTCCCGAGGGAGAGGGAACCGATTGGGGGATGCTGTGGAGGTTCACCGACGTGAACGGTCTGCGTTGAATCCATAATTGATCTGGTCAATGCACAACCCCAGACACCTCGGTCGGCCCCCTGAATCCATAATCGACTCGGTCTTTCAGGTCGATGTACAACCCCAGACACCTCGGTCGGCCCCCTCTCCCTTTGGGAGAGGGCTGGGCGGGCGGCGTTCCGATGAGGGTAAAAGATCTCGGATCAGAAAGAGTCACCGGGAATGCGCACGTAACCCTCCATCAGGACACGCGCGCTACGGCTCATGATGGCTTTTTTGACGATCCACTCGCCGTTTTCCAGGCTGGCTTCAGCACCAACGCGCAACGTCCCGGACGGATGCCCGAAACGCACGGCGTTGCGTTCAACGCCACCGGCCGCAAGGTTTACCAAGGTGCCGGAAATGGCCGCCGCAGTACCAATCGCCACCGCCGCAGTGCCCATCATCGCGTGATGCAACTTGCCCATCGACAACGCCCGCACCAGCAAATCCACGTCACCAGCGCCAACCGCTTTACCACTCGACGACACGTAATCCGCAGGCTTGGCAACAAACGCAACTTTCGGTGTGTGTTGCCGTTTCGCCGCTCCATCCAGATTCGATATCAGGCCCATGCGCAACGCGCCATAAGCCCGAATCGTCTCGAACATTTGCAACGCTTTCGGATCGCTGTTGATCGCGCTCTGCAACTCGGTGCCGGTGTAACCAATGTCTTCAGCATTGACGAAAATCGTCGGGATGCCGGCATTGATCATGGTCGCCTTGAAGGTGCCAACGCCCGGCACTTCCAGCTCATCGATGAGGTTGCCGGTGGGAAACATCGAACCACCGCCGCCCTCTTCTTCCGCCGCCGGGTCCATGAATTCAACCTGCACTTCGGCCGCCGGAAAAGTCACGCCGTCGAGTTCGAAATCACCGGTTTCCTGCACTTCGCCGTTGGTGATCGGCACATGGGCAATAATCGTTTTGCCGATGTTGGCCTGCCACACGCGCACCACCGCGACACCGTTGTGCGGAATGCGGCAGGCATCGACCAGACCGTTGCTGATGGCAAACGAACCGACCGCAGCCGAGAGGTTGCCGCAGTTGCCGCTCCAATCCACAAAGGGCTTGTCGATGGAGACCTGACCGAACAGGTAATCGACGTCGTGATCAGCCTTGATGCTTTTCGACAGGATCACGGTTTTGCTGGTGCTCGACGTCGCGCCGCCCATGCCGTCGATCTGCTTGTCGTACGGGTCGGGGCTGCCGATCACGCGTAGCAATAAAGCGTCGCGAGCCGGGCCTGGAATCTGCGCCGCTTCGGGCAGATCCTTGAGGCTGAAAAACACGCCTTTGCTGGTGCCGCCGCGCATGTAGGTGGCGGGGATTTTAATCTGTGGTGCGTGAGCCATATTGCTCCTTACCGAAAGCATGGGACTTAAAATCCCATGCCCGCATCAGTTGATTTAAACGGCAACCGCCGACTCTTCGAGGAAGTCCTGAGCGAAGCGCTGCAACACGCCGCCAGCCTCGTAGATCGACACTTCTTCAGCGGTATCCAGACGGCAAGTCACCGGCACGTCAACGCGCTCGCCGTTCTTGCGATGGATCACCAGCGTCAGGTCCGCACGCGGTTTGCGCTCGCCGATCACGTCGTAGGTTTCGCTGCCGTCGATGGCCAGCGTGTGACGGTCGGTGCCCGGCTTGAACTCCAGCGGCAACACGCCCATGCCCACCAGGTTGGTGCGGTGAATGCGCTCGAAACCTTCAGCGGCAATCGCCTCGACACCGGCCAGACGCACGCCTTTCGCCGCCCAGTCACGGGACGAACCCTGACCGTAATCGGCGCCGGCAATGATGATCAGCGGCTGCTTGCGTTCCATGTAGGTTTCGATGGCTTCCCACATGCGCATGACCTTGCCTTCCGGCTCGACACGCGCGAGCGAACCCTGTTTGACCTTGCCGTTTTCCACGACCATCTCATTGAACAGTTTCGGGTTGGCGAAGGTCGCGCGCTGTGCGGTCAAGTGGTCGCCACGGTGGGTGGCGTACGAGTTGAAGTCCTCTTCCGGCAGGCCCATTTTCGCCAGGTATTCGCCGGCGGCGCTGTCGAGCATGATCGCGTTCGAAGGCGACAGGTGATCGGTGGTGATGTTGTCCGGCAGCACCGCCAGCGGGCGCATGCCCTTCAGCGGCCGTGCGCCGGCCAGCGCGCCTTCCCAATACGGCGGACGGCGAATGTAGGTGCTCATCTCACGCCAGTCGTACAGCGGCGTGACTTTCGGGCCGGTGTCTTCATGGACGGCGAACATCGGAATGTAGACCTGACGGAACTGCTCAGGCTTGACCGAAGACTTCACCACGGCGTCGATTTCTTCGTCGCTCGGCCAGATGTCTTTGAGGCGGATTTCCTTGCCGTCGACCACGCCCAACACGTCCTTCTCGATATCGAAACGGATGGTCCCGGCGATGGCGTACGCGACCACCAGTGGCGGCGAAGCGAGGAACGCTTGTTTGGCGTACGGGTGGATGCGGCCATCGAAGTTGCGGTTGCCCGAGAGCACAGCGGTGGCGTACAGATCGCGGTCGATGATCTCTTGCTGGATCACCGGATCGAGCGCGCCGGACATGCCGTTGCAAGTAGTGCAGGCGAAGGCGACGACGCCGAAACCGAGCTGTTCCAGCTCAGTGGTCAGCCCTGCTTCGTCGAGGTACAGCGCCACGGTTTTCGAGCCTGGCGCCAGCGAGGATTTCACCCACGGCTTGCGGGTCAGGCCGAGCTTGTTGGCGTTGCGTGCCAGCAGGCCGGCGGCGATGACGTTGCGCGGGTTGCTGGTGTTGGTGCAACTGGTGATGGCAGCGATGATCACCGCGCCGTCGGGCATTTGCCCCGGCACGTCATCCCATTGGCCGGAGATGCCTTTGGCCGCCAGATCGGATACCGCGACGCGGGCGTGCGGATTGCTTGGGCCGGCCATGTTGCGCACCACAGACGACAGATCGAAAGTCAGACCGCGCTCGTATTGCGCGCCTTTCAAACTGTCGGACCACAGGCCGGTGAGCTTGGCGTATTGCTCGACCAACTGCACTTGCTGGTCTTCGCGACCGGTGAGTTTCAGGTAATCGATGGTTTGTTGGTCGATGTAGAACATCGCCGCCGTGGCGCCGTATTCCGGGGCCATGTTGGAGATGGTCGCGCGGTCGCCGAGGGTCAGCGCCGCCGCACCTTCGCCGAAGAACTCCAGCCAGGCGCCGACGACTTTTTGTTTGCGCAGGTATTCGGTCAGCGCCAGCACCATGTCGGTGGCGGTGATGCCCGGTTGCAGCTTGCCGGTCAGTTCGACGCCGACGCTCTCCGGCAGACGCATCCACGACGCGCGACCGAGCATCACGCTCTCGGCTTCGAGGCCGCCGACGCCAATCGCGATCACGCCCAAAGCATCGACATGCGGCGTATGACTATCGGTACCGACACAGGTATCAGGGAATGCCACGCCCTCACGCACCTGGATCACCGGAGACATTTTCTCCAGGTTGATCTGGTGCATGATGCCGTTGCCCGGCGGGATCACATCAACGTTCTTGAAAGCCTTTTTGGTCCAGTTGATGAAGTGGAAACGGTCTTCGTTGCGACGGTCTTCGATGGCGCGGTTTTTCTCGAACGCCTGTTTGTCGAAACCGCCCGCTTCCACCGCCAGCGAGTGGTCGACGATCAATTGCGTCGGCACCACCGGGTTGACCTGCGCCGGGTCGCCGCCCTGCAAAGCGATGGCGTCGCGCAGGCCGGCGAGGTCGACCAGCGCGGTCTGGCCGAGAATGTCGTGGCACACCACGCGGGCCGGAAACCACGGGAAGTCGAGATCGCGTTTGCGTTCGATCAGTTGCTTGAGGGAATCGGTGAGCGTGGCCGGGTCGCAGCGACGCACGAGGTTTTCCGCCAGCACGCGGGAGGTGTACGGCAGGGTGTCGTAACTGCCGGGCTGAATCGCCTCGACCGCCGCGCGGGCGTCGAAATAATCCAGAGGGCTGCCGGGCAGGGTTTTGCGGAATTCTGTGTTCATCGGGTCAGGACTCGGGTCACGGTGGTTGCAAAGGGTGGGGCCAGACACCGACCTCAAAATTCACAACGCCCCTTGTAGGAGTGAGCCTGCTCGCGATAGCGGTAGATCAGTCGACATCAATGTTGAATGTCAGTCCGTCATCGCGAGCAGGCTCACTCCTACAGGGTTTTGCGGTGGCTTTCGGGATCGGGTCAGCCCACCATTTCAGCGACGTTCGATTGGCACGAACTTGCGCTGTTCAACGCCGATATATTCGGCGCTCGGACGGATGATGCGGTTGTTGGCACGCTGTTCGAACACATGCGCGGCCCAGCCGGTCAGGCGCGAGCAGACAAAGATCGGTGTGAACAGCTTGGTCGGGATGCCCATGAAGTGGTACGCCGAGGCATGGTAGAAATCGGCGTTGGGGAAGAGTTTTTTCTGCTCCCACATGGTCTTGTCGATGGCTTCGGAAACCGGAAACAACACCTTGTCACCGACCTCGTCCGCGAGTTTTTTCGACCAGCCTTTGATCACCTCGTTGCGCGGGTCGCTGTCCTTATAGATCGCGTGGCCGAAGCCCATGATCTTGTCCTTGCGCTCGAGCATGCCGAGGGTGCCTTTGATCGCCTCTTCCGGCGAGGAGAAGCGCTCGATCATTTCCATCGCCGCTTCGTTGGCGCCGCCGTGCAACGGGCCGCGCAGCGAACCAATAGCGGCCGTTACGCAGGAATACAGATCGGACAGGGTCGATGCGCAAACCCGTGCGGTGAAGGTCGAGGCGTTGAATTCGTGCTCGGCGTAAAGGATCAGCGAAACGTTCATCACTTTGACGTGCAGTTCGCTTGGCTTCTTGTCGTGCAGCAGGTGCAGGAAGTGACCGCCGATGGTCGGCTCGTCGCTGACGCAATTGATGCGTTTGCCGTCGTGGCTGAAGCGATACCAGTAGCACATGATCGCCGGGAACGCGGCCAGCAAGCGGTCAGTCTTGTCGCGCTGCTCGGAGAAGTCTTTCTCCGGTTCGAGGTTGCCGAGGAACGAGCAACCGGTGCGCATCACGTCCATCGGGTGGGCGTCGGCGGGGATGCGTTCGAGCACTTCTTTCAGCGCTTGCGGCAGGTCGCGCAGCTTGCTCAGTTTGACTTGGTATTCGTCGAGTTGTGCCTGGGTCGGCAGCTCGCCGTAGAGCAGCAGGTAGGCGACCTCTTCAAATTGTGCGTCTGCCGCCAGTTCGCGCACGTCGTAGCCGCGATAGGTCAGTCCGGCACCGGCCTGGCCCACGGTGGACAGTGCGGTTTGCCCGGCAACCTGGCCACGGAGCCCGGCGCCACTGAGTACTTTTGCTTCGGCCATTTCTATCTCCAATCTTGAATTTGTTAGGGAGTGTGGCGAAAAGATCGCAGCCTCGTTGCACTCGACAGCTCCTACAGGGGAATGCGGTTCATGTAGGAGCTGCCGCAGGCTGCGATCTTTTGATCTTCATTTTTTCGCGGCAAACAACGCATCGAGCTTCTGCTCGAAGGTGTGGTAATCGATGCGATCGTAAAGCTCCATGCGAGTCTGCATGGTGTCGATGACATTCTGCTGCGTGCCGTCGCGGCGGATCGCGGTGTAGACGTTTTCGGCAGCCTTGTTCATCGCGCGGAACGCCGACAGTGGATAGAGCACCAGCGACACGTCGGCGCCGGCCAGTTGCTCGGTGGTGTACAGCGGCGTCGCGCCGAACTCGGTGATGTTGGCCAGGATCGGCGCTTTCACGCGGTTGGCAAACAGCTTGTACATCTCCAGTTCGGTGATGGCTTCCGGGAAGATCATGTCGGCGCCGGCCTCGATGCACGCTGCTGCGCGATCGAGTGCCGATTCCAGACCTTCCACCGCCAGCGCATCGGTACGCGCCATGATCACGAAGCTGTCATCGGTGCGGGCATCGACGGCGGCTTTGATGCGGTCGACCATTTCCTGCTGGCTGACGATCTCTTTATTCGGACGGTGGCCGCAGCGCTTGGCGCCGACCTGATCCTCAATGTGGATCGCCGCCGCGCCGAACTTGATCATCGACTTGACCGTGCGCGCAACGTTGAACGCCGACGAACCAAAACCGGTGTCGACGTCGACCAGCAGCGGCAGATCGCAAACGTCGGTGATGCGGCGCACGTCGGTCAACACGTCATCCAGACCGGTGATGCCCAGGTCCGGCACGCCGAGCGAGCCTGCGGCAACCCCGCCACCGGACAGGTAGATCGCCTTGAAACCGGCGCGCTTGGCCAGCAGCGCGTGGTTGGCGTTGATCGCGCCGACCACCTGCAATGGATGCTCGCTGGCGACCGCATCGCGGAAACGCTGGCCTGGAGTGCTGTGCTTGGAACTCATGACTCACCTCGTTCAGTGGCTGTCTTATTGTGGGCGCCGTCCTGGTAATGACGGGCGATGTTGCGTTTCGAGGCGCCGATGTGACGGCGCATCAACAATTCCGCGAGCTCGCCGTCACGGTCGGCGATGGCATCGAGAATCCGGTGGTGTTCGGCAAAGGCCTGGCGTGGGCGGTTCGGCGTGGTCGAGAACTGGATGCGGTACATGCGCACCAGTTGATACAGCTCGCCGCAGAGCATCTGCGTCAGCGTGCGGTTGCCGCTGCCCTGGATGATCCGGTAGTGGAAGTCGAAATCGCCTTCCTGCTGGTAGTAGCCGACACCGGCCTGAAACGCGGCGTCGCGCTCGTGGGTTTCCAGCACCCGGCGCAACTCGTCGATTTCTTCGACGCTCATGCGTTCGGCCGCCAGGCGGCAGGCCATGCCTTCGAGGGATTCGCGGATTTCGTAGAGTTCGAGCAGTTCAGCATGGCTGAGTGAGACCACGCGCGCGCCGACGTGCGGTACACGCACCAACAGACGCTGGCCTTCGAGCCGATGGATGGCCTCACGCAATGGCCCGCGGCTGATGCCGTAGGTGCGCGCCAGCTCCGGCTCGGAGATCTTGCTGCCTGGGGCGATCTCGCCTTTGACGATGGCCGCCTGAATGCGCCGGAAGACGTTTTCCGAAAGCGTCTCGGAATCGTCGCCGCTGATGACCGGGGGATCGAGTTGATCCAGCATGATTGTCGACACCTTTAAAACCAGTGCGGCAAAAACTAGCCAATTCGCCTTCATCAGTCAAAGGATAAATAGACATTGTCGACAATCGTCTAATAACCTTAAAAGATCGCAGCCTTCGGCAGCTCCTACAGGGCGCACGCAAATCCAATGTAGGAGCTGCCGAAGGCTGCGATCTTTTGATCTTCTATAGACCCGCCCAAGCGCTGGCGCCATAAACCCACCGTGCTAGAATGCCGCCCGCATTTGCTGGCCATTTGTACGGCTTGTCATATAAAGCTGCCAGGCACACGAAGGGCCTTGCGCAAGTTTTGCCAAGGGCCTGAACCGAAAACGGAACGCTGCGCACCAGGATTTATGAGACTCAAGCCTTTTCCCACATTTTTTGCCCTGTTTTGCCTGCCCGGCCTCGCCGCCGCGGGGGAAAAAACCGTGTACGGCCTCAACGAATACGCTTCGCTTGATGGCATCAATCTGGAAGTCGCGGCGAAACTCGACACCGGCGCGAAAACCGCCTCGCTGAGTGCCCGCGACATCAAACGCTTTAAACGCAACGGTGAGTCCTGGGTGCGTTTCTACCTGGCCATCGACGCCGCGCATTCGCACCCGATCGAACGGCCGCTGGCGCGGGTCAGCAAGATCAAGCGCCGCGCCGGCGACTACGACCCGGAGGAAGGCAAGAAGTACACCGCCCGTCCGGTGATCGAGCTGGATATCTGCATGGGATCAGCGATGCGCAGCATCGAAGTGAACCTGACCGACCGAAGTGCGTTCCAATACCCGCTTTTGATCGGCTCCGAGGCGCTGAAACGCTTCGACGCACTGGTCGACCCCAGTCTTAAATACGCTGCCGGCAAACCCGCCTGCACCATCGCCGCTCATACCGCCGAGTAATTTCCATGCGTTCTCTAACCTTCCACCTGAAAATCCTGATCACCATTCTGGTGCTGCTGGGCGTTTCGGTTACGGCCTATCAGATTTTCGTGCTCGGCATCCCGGTGACCGAAGACGCCACCGACGACTTGTGGAACATCGACGCCAAGGTCGAGTTCGTCGCCAGCACCAAGGATCCGGTGAAGATCCAGATGTTCGTGCCACCGTTGAGCCGCGATTACGTCAGCCTCAACGAGAGTTTTATCTCCAATAACTACGGCGTCGCTGTGAACCGCGTCGACGGCAACCGCAAGGTCACCTGGTCGGCGCGCCGTGCCAAGGGCAACCAGACCCTTTATTACCGCTTGGTGCTGACCAAGCGTTACACCGCCGAAAAATCCAAGATCAAAGGCCCGACCTTCCGCGACAGCATCGCCATCGAAGGCCCTGAGAAAATCGCCGCCGAAGCCCTGCTCGCGCCGATTCGCCAGCATTCGGCCGACGTCGAAACCTTCATCGGCGAAGCGATCAAACGCGTTAACAACCTCAACGACGACAACGTAAAACTGCTGCTGGCCGGCGATCCGTCGACCGCGCACAAAGCCAAAATCGTCGAACTGCTGCTGTCCATCGCCCACGTGCCGGTGGAAAAAGTCCACACCATCCGCCTCGTCGCCGATCAGCCGCAAATGCCTGAACTGTGGTTGCGCAGCTTCAACGGTAACGACTGGCTGTACTTCAACCCGGAAACCGGCGAACAAGGCCTGCCGACCGACCGTCTGCTGTGGTGGACCGGCGATGAAAACCTGATCACCGTCGACGGCGGCAAAAAAGCCAACGTGACCTTCAGCCTGAACAACAGCGAGATGAACGCGATTCGTCTGGCCAAACTGACCGATGAAAACACCGACGCCAATTTCCTCGAGTACTCGCTGTACGGCTTGCCGCTGCAGACCCAGCAGACCTTCATGATCATGGTGATGATCCCGATCGGCGTTCTGGTGATTCTGATCCTGCGTAACCTGATCGGCCTGCAGACCCTCGGCACGTTCACCCCGGTGCTGATCGCCCTCGCCTTCCGTGAAACGCAGCTGGGCTTCGGCATTCTGCTGTTTACCGTAATCACGGCGTTGGGTCTGTCGCTACGTTCGTACCTGGAACACCTCAAGCTGCAAATGCTGCCGCGACTCTCGGTGGTGCTGACCTTTGTCGTGGTGTTGATCGCGGCGATCAGTCTGTTCAGTCATAAGCTCGGTCTGGAGCGCGGCTTGTCTGTTGCGCTGTTCCCGATGGTGATTCTGACCATGACCATCGAACGCCTGTCGATCACTTGGGAAGAGCGCGGTGCCAGCCATGCGATGAAAGTCGCGATCGGCACGCTGTTCGCCGCTTCTCTGGCGCATCTGATCATGACCGTGCCGGAGCTGGTCTACTTCGTGTTCACCTTCCCGGCGATCCTGCTGATTCTGGTCGGTTTCATGCTGGCGATGGGTCGTTATCGCGGCTACCGCCTGACTGAGCTGGTGCGTTTCAAGGCTTTCCTGAAGAAGGCTGACGCCTGATGTTCGGTTTCTGGAAGACCTGGAAGGCCCTCGAGGCGCGGGGCATCATGGGCATCAATCGGCGTAACGCCGACTACGTGCTCAAGTACAACAAGCGCAGCCTATACCCGATCGTCGATGACAAGATCATCACCAAGGAGCGCGCCATCAAGGCCGGCATTCACGTGCCGGAGTTGTATGGCGTGATTTCCACCGAAAAGGAAATCGACAAGCTCGGCGAGATCATCGGCGGGCGCAGCGACTTCGTGATCAAACCGGCCCAGGGCGCTGGCGGTGACGGCATCATTGTCATCGCCGACCGTTTCGAGGGTCGCTATCGCACGGTGTCGGGCAAGATCCTTGCCCACGAAGAGCTTGAGCATCACATCTCGAGCATCCTCACTGGTCTGTATTCGCTGGGCGGCCATCGTGATCGCGCGCTGATCGAATACCGGGTGACCCCGGACCAGATCTTCAAAAGCATCAGCTACGAGGGCGTGCCGGACATTCGCATCATCGTGCTGATGGGTTATCCGGTGATGGCGATGCTGCGCCTGCCGACCCGGCAGTCCGGCGGCAAGGCCAACCTGCACCAGGGCGCCATCGGCGTCGGCGTCGACCTGGCCACCGGTTTGACCCTGCGCGGCACCTGGCTGAACAACATCATCACCAAACACCCCGACACCACCAACGCGGTGGACGGCGTGCAACTGCCCTACTGGGACGGTTTCATGAAACTCGCGGCGGGCTGTTATGAGCTGTGCGGGTTGGGTTACATCGGTGTGGACATGGTGCTCGATCAGGAGAAAGGGCCGCTGATTCTGGAGTTGAATGCGCGGCCGGGGCTGAATATTCAGATTGCCAATGACTGTGGGCTGACGTTGCGTACCCATGCGGTGGAAGCGAGGCTGGAAGAGCTGAAGGCGCGTGGGGTGACGGAGACGGTTGAAGAGCGCGTGGCGTTTACCCAGGAAATGTTTGGGCATATTCCTGCGGTTGAGGGCTAATAGCTCAAGAGCTGAAAAGCTAAAAGCCCCTCACCCTAGCCCTCTCCCGGGGGGAGAGGGGACTGACCGAGGTGGATGTTGGAGGTACGCCGACCTGAACGTCTTGAGTCGAACTCAAGCCTTGAAAAGCATGAAGATCGGCTCCCTCCCCCAAGATATCGAGCCGAACCCAAGTTTTGAAAAGCCCCCGATCTGCTCCCTTTCCCCCTCGCCCCCTTGGGGGAGAGGGTTGGGGTGAGGGGGAGGCTTTTGACTTTGATCTGGCATCGGAGAGGACTACAATCCCCTCCCCGCCTCAACGGCCGATCTGCCCCGCCCATGTTGACCTGTTCCGTACACCCGCTGCCCTACCGCGCCAATCCCGCCGACTACTTCGCGGCCATCCGCAACGCCCCCGGCGCCGTGCTGCTCGACAGCGGCCGGCCGAGTGCCGACCGTGGCCGTTATGACCTGCTCAGCGCTTGGCCGCTGGAACAACTGGCGGTGTTGCCGGACGAGAGCGGCAGCCATTTCCTGCAACGACTGCGCGACAATCTGAATCGCCTCGGTGAGGCTGATTTGCCAACGAGTTTCGAGCTTCCATTCGCTGGAGGTTTGATCGGTTACCTGAGCTACGATTTCGGTCGGCACCTGGAAAACCTACCGAGCCAGGCCCGCGATGATCTGCAATTGCCAGATGCACGTTTTGGCCTGTACGCCTGGGCGCTGATCAGTGATCACCAGATGGCCACCAGCCAATTGGTCTTCCATCCGTCCGTGATAGACGGCGAAAAACAACGCCTGATTGCCTTGTTTACTCAGCCGCAGGCTGACGCGCTGACACCGTTCAAACTGAACGCCCCGATGACCGCTGACCTCTCGGCCGACGATTACCGTCAGGCCTTCGAACGTATTCAGCATTACATCCAGGCCGGCGACTGCTATCAGGTCAACTTTGCCCAGCGCTTCCGCGCTTCGTGTCAGGGCGATCCGTGGCTGGCGTACTGCAAATTGCGTGAAGCCTGCCCGACGCCGTTCTCCGGTTTCCAGAGCCTGCCCGACGGCGGCGCGGTGTTGAGCCTGTCGCCGGAGCGCTTCGTCAAAGTCAGCGAACGCCAGGTGGAAACCCGCCCGATCAAAGGCACCCGCCCGCGCGGCCTGACCCCAGCCGAAGACGCCGCCAACGCCGCCGAACTGCTGGCCAGCCCCAAGGATCGCGCGGAAAACCTGATGATCGTCGACCTGTTGCGCAACGACCTCGGGCGCACTTGCCGCATCGGTTCGGTACGAGTGCCCGAGCTGTTCAGCCTGGAAAGCTATCCGAACGTGCATCACCTGGTCAGCAGCGTCACCGGTGAACTGGCCAAGGATCGCGATGCACTGGATTTGATTGCCGGCAGTTTCCCCGGCGGTTCGATCACCGGCGCGCCGAAGATTCGCGCGATGCAGATCATTGATGAGCTGGAACCGACCCGGCGCGGTTTGTATTGCGGTTCATTGCTGTATCTGGACGTGCGCGGCGAGATGGACAGCTCCATCGCAATTCGCAGTCTGCTGGTCAAGGATGGTCAGGTGTGCTGCTGGGGTGGCGGCGGGATTGTTGCGGATTCGGACTGGCAGGCTGAGTATCAGGAGTCGATTACCAAAGTCAGAATCCTCCTCGACACCCTGCAAAACCTCTGAATGACACAACCCGTGTAGGAGCTGCCGAAGGCTGCGATCTTTTGATCTTGATCCTGAAAAACCAGATCAAAAGATCGCAGCCTTCGGCAGCTCCTACAGGGGTATTCATTACAAACTCAATTCTCTGTTAGAAGCTTTGATGAACTCCTGCTTCAACTCGGCAAAGGTATGCACCGCCGGGAACTGCGGAAACTCGCGAATCACATTCTCCGGCGCATGAAACAGAATCCCGGCATCCGCCTCGCCCAGCATCGTCGTGTCGTTATACGAATCCCCTGCCGCAATCACCCGGTAATACAGGCTCTTGAACGCCAGAACCGACTGACGCTTCGGATCTTTCTGACGTAACTGATAGCTGGTCACTCGCCCGGTTTCGTCAGTGATCAGGCGATGGCACAGCAAGGTCGGGAAGCCCAACTGGCGCATCAGCGGCTGGGAAAATTCATAGAACGTATCCGACAGAATCACCACCTGAAAGCGCTCACGCAGCCAGTTGACGAACTCCACCGCGCCATCAAGCGGCTTGAGCGTCGCGATCACTTCCTGAATGTCCGACAGCTTCAAGCCGTGCTCATCGAGGATGCGCAGACGCTGCTTCATCAGCACGTCGTAATCGGGAATGTCCCGAGTGGTGGCCTTGAGGGATTCGATTCCGGTTTTTTCGGCGAAGGCGATCCAGATTTCCGGCACCAGCACCCCTTCAAGATCCAGGCAAGCAATTTCCACAAGACACTCCCGTTTGTATTGATTATTTGAGTCGAGCGATGCCGAACTCTAGCGACTCAAAAGCAGGCGCGCAACGCACAGCGCGCCCCGAGCCTCGCAGCTTTTTGTTACCATCGGCCCCATATAGAGCGCCCAGCGCCACCGACCTGTAGGAAGCCGCCCTGATGAGTGCAACGTTCGACGTCGTGGAACTCGCCACGACCTATGCCAACAAATCCGCGCAAGACATTCTCAAACTCGCGTTTGCCGAGTTCGGCGATGACTTGTGGATATCTTTCAGCGGCGCCGAGGATGTGGTGCTGGTGGACATGGCCTGGAAGCTCAACAAGAACGTCAAGGTGTTCAGCCTCGACACCGGCCGTCTGCACCCGGAGACCTACCGCTTCATCGATCAGGTGCGCGAGCACTACAAGATCGACATCGAGCTGGTGTCGCCGGACTACACGAAACTGGAACCGTTCGTGAAGGAAAAAGGCCTGTTCAGTTTCTACAAGGACGGCCACGGCGAATGCTGCGGCATCCGCAAGATCGAACCGCTACGCCGCAAACTGTCCAGCGTCAAAGCCTGGGCCACCGGCCAGCGCCGCGACCAGAGCCCGGGCACCCGCAGTGCTGTAGCCGTGATGGAAATCGATACTGCGTTCTCCACCCCCGAGCGCACCCTGTACAAGTTCAACCCGTTGGCGCAGATGACCAGCGAAGAGATCTGGGGTTACATCCGCATGCTCGAGTTGCCGTACAACAGCCTGCATGAGCGCGGCTTTATCAGTATCGGCTGCGAACCGTGCACCCGCCCTGTCCTGCCGAATCAGCACGAGCGCGAAGGCCGCTGGTGGTGGGAAGAAGCGACGCAGAAAGAATGCGGGCTGCATGCCGGGAATATCATCAGCAAGGCCTAACTCCCTGCCGCGCTGATTTCCCCCCTGTAGGAGTGAGCCTGCTCGCGATAGCGGTGTCTCAGTCGATGAATTTTTTGGCTGATATACCGCTATCGCGAGCAGGCTCACTCCTACAAAGGTCACTAGCGACTCAATAAATGTGTACACAGGAATGTCACCATCGGTGCCATTTATGTGTGCACTTTTTTGTTTCGGCGCCCTGAAAAGTTACATCCCTGCCAAAAACCACTCACCTCCGCTCGCCATCAAAATCCCTCGCAAAAAATAAATACCTGTTCGAACGGTCAATTTTTAACCAATTATTTTCAACCACTTAGCTTTCATCGATAACTTTTCGAAATGAACACGGCCGCGCATAGATCCGCAACTGGCACAAATCTGGCTTTAGTGCATACATGTTTTGTATACAAAACTGCAAAACATAAACACTTTCGATCCGCAAGCCTGAAGCGCCCTATCCCGTACAGGCTGCAGATGCCCCGTAACCAGTGATGTTTGCTGGCCGCGACGAAGATTTGTCGAGCCTGACGGCTCATGCACAGTCATCGCGGCCCTGAACATCAGGAGCCTGCCGGAATGCGTACAAGTCTCTCCAATAACATCGCGCTGAATCTGCCCGCCTCTGCCCTCGATCAACCGTTGCCGCATGACGGGCTGACCGAGCCGTTACAACTGAGTTCGCGACTGCACAACAGCGACCTGGCGCCAACCAAGGCCGAAGGTCGGCGCTGGGGCAAATACAGCATCTTCGCCCTATGGACGAATGATGTGCATAACATCGCCAACTACTCGTTCGCCATTGGCCTGTACGCCCTGGGCCTGGGTGGCTGGCAGATTCTGCTGTCGCTGGGGATCGGCGCGGCACTGGTGTATTTCTTCATGAACCTGTCCGGTTACATGGGACAGAAAACCGGAGTGCCGTTTCCTGTCATCAGCCGGATCAGTTTCGGCATCCACGGCGCGCAAATTCCTGCACTGATCCGGGCGGTTATCGCCATTGCCTGGTTTGGGATTCAGACATACCTGGCGTCGGTGGTTTTCCGTGTACTGCTCACCGCCGTGCATCCGGGCTTCGCCGAATACGACCACAACTCGATTCTCGGTCTGTCGACCTTGGGCTGGGTGTGCTTCGTGGCGATCTGGTTCGTGCAACTGGCGATTCTCGCCTACGGCATGGAAATGGTGCGCCGTTACGAAGCGTTTGCCGGGCCGGTGATTTTGCTGACGGTTGCGGCACTCGCTGGGTGGATGTACTTCCAGGCCAACGCGACCATCGCCTGGTCGACTCGCGAGCCGCTGACCGGTGGCGAGATGTGGCGCAACATCTTTGCCGGCGGCGCGTTGTGGCTGGCGATCTACGGCACGTTGATTCTGAATTTCTGCGACTTCGCCCGCTCATCGCCGTGCCGCAAGACCATCAAGGTAGGAAACTTCTGGGGTTTGCCGGTGAATATTCTGGTATTCGCTGCGATTACCGTACTGCTGTGCGGTGCGCAATTTCAGATCAATGGCCGGATCATCGAAAGCCCGACCGAGATCATCGCCTCGATTCCTAACACCTTCTTCCTGGTGCTCGGTTGCCTGGCGTTCCTGATCGTCACCGTTGCGGTAAACATCATGGCCAACTTCGTCGCGCCAGCATTCGTGCTGAGCAACCTGGCGCCGAAGTACCTGACGTTCCGCCGCGCCGGACTGATCAGCGCGACCATCGCCGTGCTGATTCTGCCGTGGAATCTCTACAACAGCCCGCTGGTGATCGTGTACTTCCTGTCCGGCCTCGGCGCCCTGCTCGGCCCGTTGTACGGGGTGATCATGGTCGACTACTGGCTGATCCGCAAAGGCCGGATCAACGTCCCGCAGCTCTACAGCGAAGATCCCGACGGCGCTTATTACTACAGCCGTGGGGTGAATTTCCGTGCGGTGGCGGCATTTATTCCTGCGGCGCTGATCGCCATCGTCCTGGCGCTCGTGCCGGGTTTCCACAGCGTCTCGCCGTTCTCCTGGCTGATCGGCGCCGGGATCGCCGGAATGCTCTACCTGATCATTGCCAAACGCCATGCGCACTACGCCGACATCAGCGGCGAATCGATCGCTGTCGACAACGTCTGCCATTAACTTCCTCGCGGCCCGGACTGCGGGCCGCAGAACTGCCCGCTATAAGGATTTCCCCATGCGTATTCTCGTGGTCAACGTCAACACCACCGAATCCATCACCGAGGCTATCGCCCGTTCGGCGCAGGCTGTTGCGTCACCCGGTACCGAAATCGTCGGTTTGACACCGTACTTCGGTGCCGACTCGATTGAAGGCAACTTCGAAAGTTATCTGGCGGCCATTGCGGTGATGGATCGGGTGATGTCCTACGATCAGCCGTTCGATGCGGTGATTCAGGCCGGTTACGGCGAGCATGGTCGTGAAGGTTTGCAGGAATTGCTCAATGTGCCGGTGGTGGATATCACCGATGCAGCAGCGAGTACGGCGATGTTTCTCGGCCATGCCTATTCGGTGGTGACCACGCTGGATCGCACCGTGCCGTTAATTGAGGATCGGCTGAAATTGTCCGGTCTGTGGGATCGGTGTGCTTCAGTTCGGGCCAGTGGTCTGGCCGTTCTAGAGCTGGAGCACGAACCACAACGCGCCCTGGAAGCGATCGTGCATCAGGCGGAACTGGCGGTGACGCAGGACAAAGCCGAGGTGATCTGCCTGGGTTGCGGCGGCATGGCCGGGCTGGATGAACAGATTCGTCGACGTACCGGCGTGCCGGTGGTGGATGGGGTGACGGCGGCGGTGACGATTGCGGAATCGCTGGTACGCTTGCGCTTGTCGACGTCGAAAGTGCGGACTTATGCAACGCCACGGCCGAAGAACATCATTGGCTGGCCGGGGCGGTTCGCCCGCTGAGGTCATCCTCGGAAACCGAGTCGCCCCATTCGCGAGCAGGCTCGCTCCCACAGGGGAAATGCATTCCAAATGTGGGAGCGAGCCTGCTCGCGAAGGCCACACCTCGGTCTGATACCTTGCTCAGATAGCACTGAACCGCCGCGCCAACCCCTCCTCCGCAAACTGCTCAATCACATAATCGACAAACGCCCGCGTCTTGCCCGGCAACAACTTATGTTCGGCGTAATAGATCGAGATGTTGCCATCATCGACAAACCAGTCCGGCAACACCCGCTGCAACGTCCCCGCCTCCAAGTACCCCACCGCAAACGGCATACTCACCAGCGCAATTCCCAAGCCTTGCGCCGCCGTCCTGCAAGCGGCCTCCGAATCACTCATGGTCATCCGCGCCTTGAGCATCAACGGCTGACAGTTCTGTGGATTGCGTCCGGTCAATTGCCAGGAACGCACGCGTCCGGTTTGCGGCGAGCGAATCAGAATGCCGTCGTGATGATTAAGGTCATCCGGCTCGATGATCGGCGGATTGGCCTGTAAATAGTCGGTAGACGCGACCAATATCCGGTGCGCCGGGCTCAACTTGCGTGCGATCACGCCTTGCGGCAGTTCGAAGCCGCCACCGATGGCCGCATCAAAGCCCTGGGCGATCAGATCGACCTGTCGATTATCGAAATGCCAGTCCGGATTGATCGCCGGATATCGTCGTAGGAACTCACCGAGCATCGGCACGATATGCAGACAGCCAAATGCTGCGCCCATGCTGACTTTCAGCGTTCCCGCGGGCAGCCCTTCGACACTGGAGAGATTGGCCACGGCATTTTGAATGGTGGTCAGGCTACCGCTGACTTGATCCAGAAACAGTTGTCCGGCCTCAGTCAGTGTCAGGCTGCGTGTACTACGCTGGAACAGCCGTACGCCGAGCCGAACCTCGAGTTTGGCCACACTTTTGCCGACGGCTGCCGGGGTCAGACTCAAGCGTCGTGCGGCCTCGGCAAAGCTGCCGACTTCGGCGCTGCGCACGAAGCATTCAATGCTGCTGAAGGTTTCCATGATCGTCACTATAAACTTCTGGTTTACACAGACTATAGCAATCATGGTCTACACAGTTGTCGATACCACGCCGATACTCGCTACCAACACCAAGGCATTCCCGCCTTGAACATTCTGGAGATCGAACATGACCACTCAACACCTCGGCGGCAAAGTCGCTCTGATTCAAGGCGGTTCCCGTGGTATCGGCGCAGCCATCGTCAAACGTCTGGCCGCTGAAGGCGCTGCAGTAGCCTTCACTTACGTCAGCTCCGCCGCGAAAGCCGAAGAGTTGCAGAACAGCATCACCGCCACCGGCGGCAAAGCCCTGGCGATCAAGGCCGACAGCGCCGATGCCGCCGCCATCCGCCACGCCGTCAGCTCCACCGTCGAAGCCTTTGGCCGCCTCGACATTCTGGTCAACAACGCTGGTGTGCTGGCCGTTGCTCCACTGGAAGACTTCAAACTCGAAGACTTCGACCAGACCGTAGCGATCAATATTCGCAGCGTGTTCATCGCCTCGCAGGAAGCCGCCAAACACATGGGCGAAGGTTCGCGGATCATCAACATCGGCAGCACCAACGCCGACCGCATGCCCTTTGCCGGTGGCGGCGTGTATGCGATGAGCAAATCGGCGCTGGTCGGCTTGACCAAAGGTCTGGCCCGCGACCTTGGCCCACGCGGCATCACCATCAACAACGTGCAACCTGGCCCGGTCGACACTGACATGAACCCGGCGCACGGTGATTTCGCCGAAAGCCTGATTCCGCTGATGGCCGTCGGTCGTTACGGTAAAGCCGAAGAAATCGCTAGTTTCGTCGCCTATCTGGCAGGCCCGGAAGCCGGTTACATCACCGGTGCCAGCCTGACCATCGACGGTGGTTTCGGCGCCTGATTTCTCCGCGTCGCCCGAACGAAAAACGCCGCCCCTCTTGTTACAGAGGGGCGGCGTTTTTTATGTCAAATATTCAAGCCCATTCCAGCGCCGGCAAGCCGCAAGCACTTGGAGTGAACGCTTTCAGCGTACGAAGAATCCCGTCAGCGTGTGCGTACTTTTCATCGGCCATGGCGGCATCGGGGATGGCAATAGCCGTCATGCCTGCGGCTTTCGCTGCGGTCACACCGAACGGCGAATCCTCGAACACCAGGCAATCCTCAGGTGCCACGCCCAGGCGCCGGGCAGCGGTGAGGAAAATATCCGGCGCCGGTTTGGCCGCGCCGACTTCCGGATCGTCCGCCGTCACAATGAAATCGAACAGCGCGAACCAGTCGCGGTGCAGCGTGGTTTTCTGGCCGAACGATTGACGCGAGGAACTGGTGCCAACAGCAATCGGGATGTTGTGCGCCTTGAGATGGCGGATCAGTTCCTCGGCCCCCGGCATCGCTTGTGCGGTGGGAAAACGCTCGCGCATCAGTGGCTCGCGGATCACCAGAAACTCTTCGGCGGTGATCGGCAGATCCAGTGCCTGCACCACGTAATTGGCCAGATCGTTGGCCCCGCGACCAATGATGTTCTGCTTGACGCTCCAGTCGAAGGTGCGTCCGTAACGCTGGGCAATCAGCGAGGTGACCTCGGTATAAATGCCCTCGGTGTCCAGCAGCAAACCGTCCATATCGAAAATCACGGCCTTGATCGGGCCGAACGCCTTCAGCGGTGCATTCATCATCGGATCCGTTAACAAAGACATCCCGGGCGGCACAGTTGGCGCCGCTACGCGGATCTGATTAAAGGGTTCAGCAGCATAACGAGCGTGACGGACATTGAGCAACGGGCAATGTCCATTGCAGCGATGAACGACTCGCAACAATTCAGCGAAACATCCTACAGGCATTGCCTACTCGCCCGACTTCTTTCCTGATTGATCCCCCGCAAAGTCCGCGCACCTTTTTGATGTGCGCGAGAGACTGCGAATGCTTCCAACCGATCGGCTGCTGGCCCTGAACAACAGCATCGGCCTGCTCGTTGTTGCTGCTTTGAATCCGGACGAGCCAGACTTCGAACACCTGATCCGCGAATTCCGCCTGTGTCTGAACCACTACGACGCCTGGGCCGAGCAGTTCTGGACAGGCACCGCGCTGGATGTCGAGCAGGTCTTCACCGTCGGTAACGACGTGCGCCTCAGCGCGCCGATCAAGTCGCGCCAACCGCTCAGTTCATCGGTGGTCATGTGCTCGGCCAGCGGGTCGCTGACGCTGGTGCACATGTTCGAGGCCGCGCGGTTTGTGCCGATCGGCAACACCCCGGTAACCCTTGAACCGGTGATTGCCGATGTCGGCGGTGTGCTGACTTTCGGCGAACCGCTGC
This sequence comes from Pseudomonas sp. TNT2022 ID642, assembly GCF_028656995.1. NCBI lineage: Bacteria > Pseudomonadati > Pseudomonadota > Gammaproteobacteria > Pseudomonadales > Pseudomonadaceae > Pseudomonas > Pseudomonas sp. TNT2022 ID642. The sequence goes on from NZ_JAMDGW010000008.1 coordinate 100,013, forward strand.
ACCACACCATCGGCCCCAGCGGCATTCTGCAAGTGACCGACTGCGATCGGGGCCAGCGTTATCGCATCACCTTCTTTCCCGATGTGTCCACCGACCATGTACGTGCTCTGTATGCCTCTTATGAGGGTGTCATTGCAGGCCTGGAAGGCTGGCTGCGCGGGGAATGGCGCGAATTCCAGCCGCAGTGGACGGAGTTTTCCAGCGCCGGGTTTCTTGACCGGTACGGTCAGTTGCAGCAGGCCGACTGGCGTGGATTCGAGAAAGCACTGAATGGCGTTTGGGACGACATCAAACAAGTATTCGCCCTCCTCGCCGACCTGCAGGCCAACAGCGAAAAATTGCTGGAGTACCTCAGCGAGGCCGAGCTTGAGGCGTTGTTGAATGCCTCCAGCGAGGCCATCGCCGACGGCTTGCTGATCCTCAGTGACGAACCGCTGCTGTTCATTCATATGGCCGCGTTTACCAGTTGGCTGAAGATGCTGCCGCCGCAGTATCTGGCCGAAGTGGTGGCCGAGGTTCGGGCCGAGCTGCTGGTCAGTTTTCTGCTGATGGGGTTGTCGGGTGGCATCGGCGTGCCGGTGCGCCTGAGCAGCAAAGTGCTGGCGAAGGTCAAGTCACCACGCGCGCGGGAATGGCTGGCGGCGTCGGCGTTGCGGCTGGCGGAATTAACGTCAGCGCCGGAACTGAACAAACACGCGGGCGCGTTGAAGCCGCTGATGTTTCACGCGCGTGACGTTGAGTTGAAACCGACACCGTCGATACCGCTGAACATTCGTCAGGCCGACTCGCTGGTGTTGACGGTGCCGAATCCGGCACCTGTTGTGCGGGACAAGCCTGGCGGTTCGAGCCGGCTGGAACGGCATGAGCCGCACGACGACTCGCCGGATCAGGCGAAAAACCCCAACGGCGACAGCGCCGATTGCGTGCCCTTCACCTGCACCAATGGCTGTCCGGTATCGATGGTCACCGGTGAAGAACTGCTGACCCTGAGCGATGCGGTGCTCGATGGCGTGTTGCCGTTTGAGTTCACGCGGTTGTATCGCTCCAGCGCCGCCGAGATCGATGTTGGGTTGGGGTTTGGCTGGAGTCATTCGCTGGCGCATCGGCTGGAGTTTTTCGCTGATGAGGTGGTTTGGGTCGATCACGAAAACCGGCGTACCCGTTTTCCGTTGCCGAGCGTTGAACGACCGGCGATTCACAACAGCCTGTCGCGGGCGGCGATCTTTCTGGGTGATGAGCCGGAAGAACTGATCCTCGCGCTGGCCGGGGAAACGGCGCGGTTCTATCACTTTCGCGCAGGACGGCTGACGGCGATCAGCGATGCCTATGGCAATCGTCTGACGGTGCAGCGCGATCGCTCTGACCGGGTGCAGCGACTGGACAACGGCGCCGGGCGTTCGCTGCTGTTGCGCTATGACCGCGCGCAGTTGCTCGGTGTGGATTACCAGGTGTTTCGCGACGGTGCCTGGAGTACCGAACAGGCGCTGATCAGTTACCGCTACGACGCTTATCGGCACCTGATCGAAGCCAGCAACGCCGTCGGTGACAGCGAGCGTTACGACTACGACGACGCTCACGTAATCCTGCAGCGGCAGCTGGCCGGTGGCGCGAGTTTCTTCTGGGAGTGGGAGCGTTCGGGGAAAGCCGCGCGCTGCGTGCGCCACTGGGCGTCGTTTTCGCAGATGGACACGCGTTACGTCTGGAACGACGACGGCAGTGTCGCGGTGCATTACGTCGATGGCACCGAAGAAACCTACGTCCACGACGAACGGGCGCGGCTAGTGCGTAAAGTCTCGGCGGATGGTAGCGAGCAGCTCAAGGCCTATGACTCATCGGGTCGCTTGATCGCCGAGCAGGATGCGTTAGGCGCGGTCACCGAATACCGCTACGACGAGGTCGGACGGCTGGTGGCGCTGATTCCGCCGGCTGACGCGCCAACGTCCTACGAGTATCGCAACGGTTTCCTGCATAAACGCTCTCGCGGTGACGCGGTATGGATCTACCGGCGCAATGCCGAGGGCGATGTCACCGAAGCGGTCGACCCGGACGGCCAGGTTACGCATTACTACTACGACACCCGTGGACAGTTGCTGTCGATCCGTTATCCGGACAGCAGTCGGCATCGACTGGTCTGGAACAGCCTCGGCCAGTTGACCGAGGAAACCCTGCCCGACGGTGGCGTACGGCGTTTTTCCTACGACGCGCTGGGGCGCCGGACCACGGCTGCGGACGAACACGGTGCAGTCACCCGTCAGCACTGGGACGCCGTTGGCCGACTGATTCAGACGACATTTCCTACCGGCAGCACCCGCGCCTACAGCTACGGCGCCTACGGTCAGGTCACCGCCGAGCGCGATGAGCTGGGGCGCATCACCCGCTACGAATACGATGATGACCTGCACCTGGTCTCGCGGCGGATCAACCCCGACGGCACGCGAGTTCAGTATCGCTACGACCATGCGCAACTGCTGCTCACCGAGATCGAAAACGAATCCGGGGAAAAGTATCGGCTGGACTACACGCCGACCGGGTTGATTCGCCAGGAGGTCGGTTTTGACGGCCGGCGCACCGCGTACGCCTATGACCTCAACGGCCATCTGCTGGAGAAGACCGAGTTCGGTGATGACGGCTCGACGCTGATTACTGGATATGCAAGAGATGCTGCCGGGCGCCTGTTAATCAAGACCCTGCCCGACGGCCTCAAGGTCACCTACCAATACGACCGCCTCGGCCGTCTGATTGGTGTCGACGACGGCCAACAACACCCGCTGGCCTTCGAGTACGACCGCCAGGATCGGCTGATCACCGAGCATCAGGGCTGGGGCACCCTGCGTTACCGCTACGACGCCTGCGGCCAGCTCAAGCGCATGCGCCTCCCTGACAACAGCCTGCTCGACTACCACCACGCCAAGGGTGGCGCGCTGAGCGGCATCGACCTCAACGGCGCGCCGCTGACTCGTCATGTCTACCAATCCGGGCGCGAACAACAACGTCAGCAGGGCCTGCTGCTCAGCGAATATACCTACGATGATCAAGGACGATTACTCGCCCACGCCGTAGGCCATCAGCGCGATGCGCTGTACCGCCGCGATTATGCCTACAGCGCCAACGGCAATCTCGCGCACATCGCCGACAGCCGCCACGGCCAACGCACCTACGGCTACGACGCCCTCGATCGCCTGATCCGCGTTCGTCACTCACGCGACGAACTGCCGGAAAGCTTCGCCCACGACCCGGCCGGCAACCTGCTGATGCAGGACCGCCCCGGCCCGAGTCAGATCAAAGGCAACCGCTTGCTGATGCAGGGCGACCGCCACTACGACTACGACGCCTTCGGCAACCTGATCCGCGAACGCCGTGGCCGCGCGCAGACACTGGTCACCGAATACCGCTACGACAGCCAACACCGCCTGATCGGCCTGACCCGCCCCGACGGCCAGACCGCCAGCTATCGCTACGACGCCTTCGGCCGACGCATCAGCAAAACCGTCAATGGCCAAACCACCGAATTCTTCTGGCAAGGCGACCACCTCGTCGCCGAAAGCAGCGAAAACGAATACCGCAGCTACGTCTACGAACCCGGCACCTTCCGCCCGCTGGCCCTGCTCGACGGCAAAGGCCCAAAAAAAGCCTGCCCCTTCTACTACCAACTCGACCACCTCGGCACCCCGCAGGAACTCACCGACTACAGCGGCGACATCGTTTGGTCCGCGCAATACGACGCCTACGGCAAAGTCGCCGCGCTGACCCTGGCCGGCGACGACTACCTGAACCAGCCGCTGCGCTTTCAGGGGCAGTATTTCGATGCGGAAAGCGGGCTGCATTACAACCGGCACCGGTACTACGACCCGCGGCTGGGGCGGTATCTGACGCCGGATCCGATCAAGTTGGCCGGTGGGTTGAATCAGTACCAGTACGTGCCGAATCCGACGGGGTGGGTGGATCCGTTGGGGTTGAATTCCAATTGTCCACCCAAAGGTCGAAAATCAATTAATTGTCCAAAACCTGATGAAGTTGAGCTTCCACAGGTTTCCAGGCGCGGTGCATTCAGGCAGGCAAAAGTTGATGCAGGAATACCGAAAGGGCAACAGCCTGACATTCAAACTGATGAGGTGAGTGGCATGCAGAAGCAATTCACCTATGTCAACATGACGGATAGAAAAGGAAATAATATATTAGACAGCAGTGGAAAGCCGATTATAACCAGAGAATATAGATTCACCCGAGAGGATGGTTTTATATTGACACTCCAAGACCACTCAGCGGGACATAAATATGGAGATATAAATAATCGAGGAGATCAAGGTCCTCACATAAACATACGACCCGCGCATGACACACGCAATGGCAAAGTAAAAAATACGAACGATCATTATCCATTCAAGGAATGACCATGAAATACTGGAATGAAATAGAAGGAAGCAAACTCTTCAATATGGTATTCAGCAGAAATATACCCGTTGGGGAGATCAAGCTATTCGCTTTAAATATGGACAACAACCTTTCAACATTGACCTTGGCATTTGATATTAGAGAAATGCCCGACACTCCTCCGAAAAAGTGGGAGTCCATAGGATACAATGCTTGCCGAATCGGAATAACATGCGGTGAAATCAGAGAGTTGACGACATCCAATATTCCAACTCAACAAAACTTAAGTCTATCCATACAACCAATTGGAGACACGTATCTGATTTCAGCAGTATCAAGCACCTCGAAAGTAACGTTTACCACATCATCATTAAGACTGCGAGAACCTAGCGTATATTTAACAGAGTTACCTTTCTAAAAGGTATTGAGCGACTGGTGCTCTGTTACCGTGAGGCATCATAAAAAATTTATATAGAAATAGAGAACAGTTCGACATCCAGTTGCTCATCATGATTCTAGACAATTTGGAATTCTCTAAATCCGAGATCTCACATTGTTAGCACTAAAAAAAACGCCTATACCTAGACTCGCTCACCAGTTCAATGACTGGCGGGCAGCCGTTTTTAGTCGCTAACAAATTTGTAGGACCTGTTGAACTCAGGCCCTTAAAAACCGGATTCAGACGCTCAGATCTTCTCAAACATCCGATCACTGCTCATCCTCTTCATACTCCATATCCGCCTCATCCGAATCATTCAACGGCACCGTCGCATCATCCATCAACGACCCAGGATCTTCATTCCCCGGATCATTGATAAACGGCAGTCCACTCGAACCCTTCTCTTCCTTGCCTTCGGTTTCAGGAGTCATGGCAAACCTCATCATCTGGTGGCGTGTATTACGTTCGAGAAGCCCTACAGCCAATCGTTCCGAAGTCCGACGAGCAAATACAAAAAACCCGGCAAAAAGCCGGGTTTCCGTTTAACCCTCCATCAATGATGGCGGTTTTTATGTTTGTTCTTGTGCTTGTGACCGCCGCCCGAATGAGATCCGCCATCGTCACCGAGGTTATTACCGACCGCACCACCCGCCGCGCCGCCCAACCCTGCGCCAATGGTCGAGCCCGTAGAGCCGCCGAGGCTGTTGCCGACGACCGAGCCACCCGCCGCGCCGAGACCACCGCCAATGGCAGCTTCGGTGCGATTGCGCTTATTCGCCCCGACGGCACTGCCGGCCGCGCCACCAACACCCGCACCTACCGCCGCGCCAGTACTGCCACCGAGTTGTCCACCGACCACATTACCGAGTGCGCCACCCAGGCCGCCACCCACAGCGGCGGTGCCATCACCGGCGGCCATCGCCCCTTGGGCGACCAGCAGACCGAAAAACAGTGCAGATAATGACAAGCGCATATGAACCTCACAGTTCCCGAAGCGGGACAGTCCGCCCAGACATGGGCCTATGTGAGATTGGAGACGCAAACGGGGAAAACGTTCAGCCATGAAAAAGCCCGACATCGAGCCGGGCTTTTTCTGACAAACGATCAGTCTTAGTGACGCTTGTGACCTTTGGACAAATTGCTGCCCACTGCGCCGCCAGCCGCACCGCCCAGACCTGCACCAATCGTGGCGCCAGTCTTGCCGCCCAGGCTGTTGCCAATCACCGAACCACCGGCTGCACCAACGCCGCCGCCAATCGCTGCTTTCGTCCGGCTACCCTTGCGCGCCGCCATTGCGCTACCTGCCGCACCTGCGACGCCAGCACCAAGTGCCGCGCCAGTGCTGCCGCCCATTTTCTGGCCGACGACATTACCCAGTGCGCCACCCAGACCACCGCCCAGCGCAGCGGTGCCATCACCGGCGGCCATTGCACCTTGAGCAACCAGAAGCCCAAGAACCAGAGCGGGCAGTGTTAAACGCATGACGAAAACCTCAAAAATTGGGATGACAAAAAGGGCCGGGATTTAATGCCGTCGCCGCGAAAAAGTCCAGACGAAATCAGAGGCTTCGCGCACTCGGCGCCGATTGGACAGCGATTCTGGAAAAGGTTTTATGACAGGCAAAAAAAAGCCCGCTGGGGAGACGGGCTGGAGACTTGCTTTCTAACGGATGGCTTCACCCTACTGCGGCAGACGTGAAAAGTTTGTGAAATCCCGCGACATCCGCCACAACATCGTCCGTAAGATATTTCCTCGAACGTTCAGCCATAAAAAACCCCGCTGATTGACGGGGTTATTCAGACAACGATTATTTTCTGGATCGCGCAGTGACTTTGGGCAGGAATTTAGCCTTCGGTCCTTTAGGTGCCGTGGATTTGATCTTGCCGATTTGCACCGGATCCTCGCCAAAACCTGACTGGTATTCGGTCTGACCGCACCGTACACAGTTATTGAAGGAAAATTCAGCGCCATCGTCTTCGATATACGGACCAGTCATATCTTTTCCCCTTCGCAACAGACCGATACCGGCAAAAACTCTTTTGCCTGAAAAAATACCGACCTCCTATGCTTTTGAGACTAGTCGGTCATTCCTGGACTTGTAATTCAGATCAGCTGACGCCCGACGAATGGACTGCAAAAATCAAACACACCGATGAACCGTGATCCTCAAGTCGCAGGGCTGATCGCCGACAAAAACAGCCCATCCAACCTCTGAATGGGCTCACAAGCCTATTGACCGAAAATCAGCGCAACTTCACCGCCGTCCCCGTCGCGAACACCACCACCATCCCGCCCTTGCCGCCGGGCATGCTGATCTCGAAATCCACTCCAACCACCGCATCAGCCTGCAGAGCACGGGCGCGCTCCTTGATTTCTTCGGTCGCCTGAATACGCGCCTCCTTCAATGCTCGCTCCAGCGTCTGTGAACGTCCGCCGAAAAAATCGCGCATACCGGCGAACATGTCACGGATCACATTGACGCCCTGTACCGACTCGGCGCTGACGATGTCCAAATACGCTGTGATCTGCCGGCCTTCAATGGCGTGCGTGGTGGAAATGATCATGGATGCCGTTCCTATAAGGATGAATAAATTCGCGATTGTAATGGCTCAAAGCAGACTTCACGCCGCTGCCAATAAAATCCAGACGCCAGAAACCACAAAACCCCTGACTTCTTTCGAAATCAGGGGTTTTGTGTACTGAATGTGGCGGTGAAGGAGAGATTCGAAACTACCCGTTTACGGTTTTTTGAGCACACTCCCCCGGTTTATAAGGGCTGCAGAGGAGCGAGATTTTTAATCTCAGTCCCATGTCAGTCCCATGGGTTTTGCGCACCAGGTTGTAAAATAGAGTCGCGAAAGACATTTCGACGTTTCATGTTGACCCATGGGGAAAAGGTAATTTTGGTAATGCGACGTGAGCCTACCTCTGCAAGCCTTGAAAATCGGGGCTTTGAGACAATTCCTCAAAGGTAATAATTTGGTAAGTATGAGGTTAGAAAATTACCTTTCCTATGAGTAATCCCTGATAGCCCTCAAACCCAGTAAAATGGGGCACTTCAGAAATTATTACCCTAACTCTTACCTAAAATTACCTCTTGAGGTAATGACTGAAGGCCACGCACCACAAAGGCTGTAGCCCATTTCTATACCCCGCTTACCAAAATTACCTTTTTCCCAGCCCACGTTTGAAAAATGGCCAAGGCGAAGTCCCTTTTCGACGTTTTTCACATCATGCAAATTGGCATTGATAGCAAGCAAATCTCTGGTGACGCTGTGCAATACCAGAAAATGCCGGAGAGCGAAGCAGGCTGGGCCTTTCAGCCGTTTTGCAAACGGACTGGACGGTGTCGGATTCCGAGCTGGTGCGACCAGTTCCGAAAACGAAAATATCCTGTGCAGTAGGTTTTTCAGGTCGTAGCCCTTGCACGCCGGGAGTGTCACTCCCAAGGCCAACTCTTCGACGCTCCGTAACGCAGTGCAACTGCCTTTGCTCTTTTTTGCAAAACCTTGCACTGCGTGCAATCGCTGCAACGCCAGCAGCCCCCGCAGCAGGCCTGGCCAGAGCCGGTATTTGCACCGCTCTGACCTTTGCACAAAAAAGGGACGCAAAGCCCGTCGGCGGGAGGGGGATAAGTGCTTTTTCCATTTCTTTTTTTGGGCGTAGGCAGCTTTCGGCCAAGAGCGGACTGCGCCCCTCTCTTTGAGTGATCGCGTCAGATAGACTGGAGTGATCGCGGGTCGAATGGCAAAGCTCATCCCGAGGACGTACTACTAAGCCACTATCCACTTCGAGGCAATTCAGCTAGTCTCAATGAAATAAAACTTATACTTTCTAATCAAAGGATATAAATGAAAAAGGAAAAATTCGGTATTAGAGTACGCGACCAAGACGGAAGTCTTTTATTGGAAGTTGGTCCTCATATAATGCAAGACTCTCCAAAATTCGCTGAGAAAATTGGGCTAATTGCTGCGCTGTGGGCACAAACAGAAGTCAGCTTATACTGTTTATTTGCTGTTCTTTTGAACACGACCCTCGTGGAATCCCGAACCCGCCTCAAAAAATACAATAATGCTGCAAAAACTGCTAGCGCAATGAGAAAACTTGCAACCGAACACTTGAATCAGCACGAAGTAGATTCAATTTTAGAAATTTTGGATTGCTTTGACACGTCTAGATTGAAGCGGAACCGAGTACAGCACGACGTTTGGGCAAAAAAAGGGGGAATAACTCACACTCTTTTTACGATCCACGCTACGGACTACTTTGAATTCTCGACAAAATATGTCGAGTTATCAGAATCTACAACCCCCGATGAGGAAAGGTTTAAGCTCATCATAACTTTAGCCAACGAGTTTGCCAAAAACACCTCAACAGGCTACACAGTTTCTGACCTTAGTCTAATCGAGCAGGAACTGGAGCAATTAAATGCTTCACTCATGAAGGCAACTTTCTACCGTTTGAAAGAGCGATCCGCCACCCTAAAAAATTGACACCGTCCGTTATCAGTTAGGGAATAACTTCCAAGCTTCTTTTACCAAACAATGAGAAACTTTCAAATATTGCGAGATCAGCTATGGCCGACCTGCTTGTAAAACATTTAAAAATGAAAGCGGAAGAGCACTCCGCGCTACGATCTTTATATAGTCAGTGGGATTTCGACGAAAAACTTATACCTAAAGCACTCCAAACGATCGGCAGTCTCTTTCCACATTATAGCCGTCATGATGAGTCACACAGCAAACAGATTCTTATCAATATTGAGCGATTGCTGGGCAATAATATTAGACTATTAACAGCTACCGATACTTGGCTGTTACTTGAATCGGCTTACTGGCACGATATAGGAATGGTGGTTCCATACGAGGACTTACAAAACGCAATAGATGACCCCGCTTTTCCAGAGTTTATTCACTCCATTCTTTCCCAGCCAAACCATGAACTACATTCGTTAGCGTGCGCGTTTGCGAAGAAGTCAAACCCAACAGTAATTTTCGAATCAAACACACCGCTAGAGATGGTTGCAAAATTCCGTGACTTCATGGCAGAGTGGTTTCGAAGAAAACATCCGGAGCGTGCTGAGAAGATTGTTCGCGCCCCGATGACAACTGTTGGCATTAACTCACCTCGAACTGAATTAATTCCAGCCCGTCTTTTCAAGTTGCTGGGCCGAATTTGCCAAATGCATGGAGCGCCCTTCAATGAGATAGTTTTTGAAGGTGGCCTCCCTTTTAGAGAAGCTGGATTAGCACAGGATGATTGCCATCCAAGATTCGTTGCCTGCTTGCTTCGCATGGGCGATCTTCTAGATTTAGATGACAACAGATTCTGTCCTGTTATGCAAAGGATAGCAGGCGAAGGTCGATCTAAAGTCAGCAAAGCACATGAAGATAAGCACGCTGGCATGCGCCATCTGCGAATAGATAAAGAGCGCATAGAGGTAATAGCCGAGTGCGAGACTATAGATGGATACCTGGAAGCCTTTCGCTGGTTTGGCTGGCTAAAACAAGAAGTTCAGGATCAAATGGCGCACTGGCGCGATATTGTGCCGAACCGCGAACTTGGGCTTTTACCTATGCTTGGGCCCGTTTCTGTTCGCCTTGGCGGAAATTTACAAATATTAAAAGCTGGGGAGCGCCCGGCTTTTTCAGTCGATGCTCACAAGGCTATTGAGCTGCTGCAAGGAAATAATCTTTACGAAAGCCATTTTGCCTGTGTGCGAGAGCTTTTACAGAATGCGGTTGATGCCACACTATTAAGAATCTGGCTTATTAATAGAAAAAAATACGATCCAGAATACTGGAATTCTCCTGACACGAAAGAAATTAACGCTCTACTCCGTGACTTCCCTATCAGCGCCGAGCTAATAGAGTCAGCCAATGCAAATATCGATTATAATAAGAAGTCTTACTGGACTCTCACTATTAAAGACCAAGGCACGGGTATTAGCCGCAGTGATCTTGAACACATTCTCAGAATCGGCGGCTCCCAGAACAACAAAACTCGTCAGCTTGAGATAAGTCAAATGCCCGAATGGATGAAGCCGTCCGGGACGTTTGGCATCGGCCTACAAAGCGTTTTCATGCTCTGCAACGAAGTATCTATTCTTACAAAAAGTCTGCTGACCAATGAGATCTTCGATGTGAAGATGTTTAGCCCTACCGGTCCCGAAGAAGGCATGGTGATACTCCGTAAGTTAGAGGATGACATAACGTGCGCTTACGGTACAACTTTCACCCTCCAATTTGAACTCGATGTATTTGCTCAAACTTGGTCTGAGGGTAGAGATAGCGAGTCAATTTCCGCTCAAATAGTTCGTCAAATGGACCCTATTCTTCACCAAAGTTTTCCATACGAGGCCGCTAAACTAGCGGATGAAATATCTAAATTTGGTAGGCAGTCACTCATCCCAATTCGAGGAGTGATGGGTACCTCAGCAGAGAACTTTGAGATCGAAGCCCTCTCTAGTGAAACTGAGGAGCCATATGCTGAAGAATGGAAATATATAAAAACAGAGCAAGTTCAAGCGAAAATTTCGTATGAGCCAACTCTAACCGCTCGCCATCCTCGAGGAATAATGACTTTTTATCGCGGGCAAGAATTCGAAACGAAAGACATTTATTTACCTAACGTTTGGGTCGCTGTTGACTTAATGTCGGGCAAAGCCGGTGAGTGGCTAAACTTTAACCGTGACAAAGCTTCATCAAGCGCGCGCGAGTCGATCGAGCAAGCGGTACTGGACTGCCTCCAATATGCGGTGAAGGATGATTTGAATGATATGGAAAATTGTAGGCTTTTAGACGACAAAGATAAACGCGCTACTTACTCGCACTTCCTGAAAAGCATGAGCCTCGTCTTCCAAGGAGAATGGGCTGCTCTATCCAAAAAATTAGACAATGAATGGCTCGACTGCAAGACTGGAGATAAAACAATTAGAGATCTTTTCAATCGCTCTGACTGGACTATCGGCGTAAGACAGTCAAATCAAGAAGAGGACACCGGGGCCTATGATTTGTTTATCGACGATGCAGGATACGGCCGAACTTTAAGTATCATACTGAATGAGTGGAGTAACAATCCTAGTAGAACAGTAAAAATCATCGGCTCGAATGAAATTTACGATACATTGCCAGCACTCGCGTGCGAAGAGTCAATGGGAGCGAGATTCCAGCGCGAGCAAAATGAACGATTCCGTCTTCGAAGCCATTATAGATTGCGGACTGAACCCCAAGAACTCTGGGATGAAAGTGCACTCGCAACTGCCTTGGCAGGAGCGGTGTCATTTCGACTCGGCAACAGAAGGTACATCCTCTGCGTTCAAGACATTTTCAAACCACTGCTGCTCAAACATGATACAAAACTTCGTGCGAGAAAATTATTTCAACACATAGCAACAAGCCCAAATTTTATACTTCTTCCCTTTCTGTTTCTCGGCAATCCTAAGGCTGATGGGGTATTGGTTGAAACAACACCTACTCAAATTGATGCGCTTTCGCGCTGGACCCAGGCCCAATTAGTGGATTCCGCTTCTGTTGAGGATATTCGTGAGCTTTATCAAGAGGTAATAGACTACATCGATAATAAAATTATGCGCAAAACCGTCTACTGGGATTCTTGGAGGCGCGCTCGCGGCATAATAGAAAGCACCAAATAAAGCCTTTTGTTGAGTCGCCCCAGATTTACTAGATACCTCCAAGCCTCAACGGAGGCCTGCTAAGACACTGGGGAACGGTCCGCTAAAGGCCGGAAGCGGCCTTTAGCGCTCAGTTTAGATACATTGCTAGTGCGTTATTAGTTTCAGTTTCGTTCCAAGCTGCGTTGCCGTAACTGCCGCGGCAACGAACACACCTGCATTCCCCGGCGGAGTAGTCGAAACATGTTGTGAGCCGCAAGCTGAGCATTCATTTCCCGCAGTAGTTCAAGCGTCTCACACACAACCTTGAATAAGTTTACGTCCTTTGAGCCGATCCAATTTTTCGGTGCTTGCAAACTCTGACTCACTCCCGCCACGCTGTGGCGTAAACCCTCAATTCGTTCCTGCAGATTCCCACCCACCATGGCGTTGTACTTCTGACCCACAACCAAATTCAGATCCCGCACGGTCGCCTGATGCAGATTGTCCACCGCCGCCAGGCTCGCGGATCCACCCGACATCAGCTTGAGCGCGCCCAACGCCTCGATCTTTTTCACACCACCCACCGTCTCGTCCTGGGAGGATGTCGACCTGGCGCAAGGCACGGTGACCTTTCGCCGGTCCAAGGTACGCGGCGCCTACCGGGTGACGAAAACTCGCCGATCGACGCGCCGAGTTCGCCTGCTGGCCCCGGCTTGGGACGCCCTGCAGAAGATCGATGCGTTGACCCGCAGACGCAAAGCGGAAACCGTGGACGTGGTCGAGCGGGACAACAAGACGGTGCGAAAACACAAGCTGCACTTCGTGTTCCTGAACACCAAAAGCGGTTTGCCGCACGCCAACGACTTCGTGGTGCGCGATCGCTTCTTCAAGGCGCATTTGCTCGCCGCCGGCGTTCGCTATCGGGGACCCGGACAGTGCCGGCACACCTACGCCAGTCAGTTGCTGACCACCGGAGTGGCGTCGATCGACTGGATCGCCGAACAGATGGGCCATACCAACGGCAACATGATCCGTCAGCACTATGGGACGTGGATCAATGAAGACGGACCCGACGTGGTGGGGATGTTGCAAATGGCCTTGAAGCTGTCACCGGTTACAGCTCTACACTGAACCCGCTCAGGCCACCGCTTTCAGCGACGCCAGAAGGTCATGGAGTGGTAAGCCAGCCAGGGGGGGACTGGTTTCCACACTGCCAAAAAAAGGCCCCCACACCTGAGCCAGGTGTGGGAGCCGATTGAACATAGGCTGGAATTATCTGCATGCAGAAGCTCTATGCGACGCGTCTCAATAGCGACCTGCCGATTGCGGTTGAGAAATCACAGATGTTCATTTATCCAATGACACCGCAGCCGAGAACAAAATTCAACTTGTGAACTAATCTCTCCCTTCCAAACCCATTAGGTGAATCAACATGCCTACCCCCACGCAAAAAATCGAAATTGCTTCCCAACTACTCGATACCGCCTTGCGTCATTTTTTCAGTGAGCCACCAGAGTATTTCGCAACGATATGCTTGGCCGGTGCTGCCGAAGAGATACTGGGCAAGCATGTAGAGGCGAAAGGTGGTGAGTCATCATTCAACAGCATGAAGAACGGTGCTGTGCTTATATCGCAGTTTCTAGAGGGTGAGCCTACCACCGAGAAGGCTATCCATAAGCTAATGAACAATGCGAAGAACTCGACAAAACACATGAATGGTAGCGATGACTCAACCGTCAATTTTGAGCCGAAGTCCGAAGCGAAGGATTTGCTAGAGCGAGCGGTGACCAACTATTACCAATTGATGGGGCATTTCGAGCTGAAAGAAACGGATCTGCTCACCCGTTTCAACAATGAGCGCGGCACGTAAGGCAGCACCGACTACAGAGATACAAGAATTTAGTCATGAGCTACCCACAGCAGGCAGCTATCGGCCGATGCCTGTCGCACCGACAGATGAAGAGAAAGGGAAAAGGGAAAAGGAAAAAGGAAAAAATGGTAGGGTTTTGGGCATTTGCTTGAGAGTGCATACTTCCCTAGATTGAGCAGTTAGCAATTCATGTACCACACCTCCTAGTTCGTTAGAGACGTCTTTATCACGTTCCCCATTGCTATAGAACGTCGTAAATATAGTATCTTCGTCCTGATAAATCGCTGCTGACGCGATTATCTCATTCGTTGATCAAGAACAGACGCAAGTTGGGGAAGGGAAGTAAATGACGCCAGAGCAATTGATTGATAAGGCGCGGTTGATCATAAACCTATTGGACAAAATACCAGCAGTCGACGGGGAATCACGTTTTCTGGGGGCGCTTTCTGCTGCGCGGGAGTTTTTACGGGTTTACGCTGGGCAGGAAAGCGACTTCTATAAGCAAGTCAACGCCTTCGAGAGATATGGCTTTTTAACGGGTTCTAAGGGAGCAAGAGAAGTTCTCCTTGCCTTCATAGCCTATGTTGATGCGGGGCTTCATGGTGCCGTGTCACCTAAGAGGCAGGCCGAAATCGATGTTGTGTCCGATTTTCTCGCACAGGCTTCTACCCTGCTTGCGAGGGATGACTGTCATCCGGCCGCTGCGGCTGTGTTGGTCGGAGCTACGCTTGAAGAGTTCCTACGTACATGGGTGGAGGATGCGGGGATAGATTTAAATGGCAAGAAGCCGAGTATCAGTACATATGCCCAGGTACTTCGAACCGACGACAAAATATCCAAGCAGGATGTGAAGGATATTGAATCTTGGGGTGGAGTCCGGAACGCAGCGGCTCACGGCACGTGGGATGAGGTGAATGACCGGAAGCGGATATCACTCATGCTTGAAGGCGTGAATCTCTTCATCAGGAAATATAGCTAGTAGAGGAAGCAAAACACCTAAAGACCTGCACTGTCGACGAGGCTCTATCATTCTGTTGATGAGTGCATGGTTTAGGTCTTAATAGGCTTACATCTACTCCACCCTAACGCCCGATGCATCGCAGCGGGCGTTTTGCATTAAAGAGACAAGACGGGGGATCAGCCAACGCTGCCTTTGGCGAATGGCCGCAATTCGTCGATAGCTGACAACCTTGAATGCTCGTGAACGATCTAGCTATTTGCGTACCCAGAATCAGCGGCAATTCTCTAGGACTGCCGTAAACGCATAATCGCATCTTCAATCGCTTTCGCGTTGGTATCCAGAGTTTCCATGGCCCGACCGCGTTATCTGCAACTGTCTCTACGCCATTTTCTGAAAGCCACTTGGTGACCTCCTCGATCGCCGCCGCCAAGGCATGCTGGTTATGCAGAAGCAATGTGAGTGCATCTGCGGTGGCGATATTGGATTCAGAGTCATAGGGCATGGGATCCATCCTGGAATGAGGGGTTTGGCAAGCCTAGTTCATGTGGGCAGATTAGAGTGGCCAAACGCTATCTAGCAGCTCCATTTTTCGCACTACAACAGTGCACCAGTCCCATATCAGTCCCATGGGGCCTTTTTCCAGACGCCAAAAACCACAAACCCCTGACTTTCTCTAGGAAAATCAGGGGTTTGTGTTTACTAAATGTGGCGGTGAAGGAGAGATTCGAACTCTCGATACAGTTTCCTGTATACACACTTTCCAGGCGTGCTCCTTAAGCCACTCGGACACTTCACCGTATCCCTTCAAACATGTTCTGTCTGTCGAGGCGCGCTAATGTAGTCGAAAGCTTTTGCGATGGCAAACTTTTTTTCAGAATTTTCATGCGGTTAAGAGAAAAAGCCGTTTTCTCCGCTGCCAGCCCATGGCAAACCGGCCAATCTTCGGTGGGCGCGGCCCTTCTATATAGAAGGAGAACGCCTCGCCTCGCTGGACGGGCCGGGAAACGGTGACTGGCGAGTCAGTCACGGCGCTTTACCTGGCCTGCGGCGGTGGGTAACGTCTGCCCATCTTTCTTACAAGGAATAGCGTCATGAGTGAGTTGATTTCCTACCACCTCGAAGACGGTATCGCGACCCTGACTTTGAGCAATGGCAAGGTCAATGCCATTTCTCCGGACGTGATTGCGGCATTTAACGCGGCGCTGGATCAGGCAGTGACTGATCGTGCCATCGTGATCATTACCGGTCAGCCGGGGATTCTGTCCGGCGGCTATGACCTGAAAGTGATGACCGCCGGCCCTAAAGAAGCTGTGTCGCTGGTAACCGCTGGGTCGACCTTAGCCCGTCGCTTGCTCTCTCACCCGTTCCCGGTCATCGTCGCGTGCCCCGGTCATGCTGTGGCGAAAGGTGCTTTCATTCTGTTGTCTGCCGATTACCGCATCGGTGTCGACGGCCCGTTCAGCATCGGTCTGAACGAAGTGCAGATTGGCATGACCATGCACCACGCCGGTATCGAGCTGGCGCGTGATCGTCTGCGCCGCTCGGCGTTCCACCGCTCGGTGATCAACGGCGAGATGTTCGATCCGCAAAGCGCGGTGGATGCCGGTTTCCTCGACAAGGTAGTTTCCGCCGAAGAGCTGCAAGGCGCCGCCCTCGCCGCTGCGCGCCAACTGAAGAAGATCAACATGCTCGCGCACAAGAACACCAAGTTGAAAGTGCGTAAAGCGCTGCTGGATGCACTGGATAACGCGATCATCCAGGATCAGGAGCATCTGGGTTAAGCCTGGACTCAAGCAAGTAAAGTGAAGCCCGACCGTCGTGTCGGGCTTTTTCTTGCACGCATGGTTTAAAAGCCTGCAACAGCTCTAGGACAGGTCTGACCATCAGTTCGGAAACATGCGCTTAAACATCGGCTATCTCCGCACTCTATAGTGGCAATTGCCGAAAACAGTGCACATCCGTACACTGCGCCACCTTTTGTCCCGGTGGGCCTGAAAATGCTGTTCGTGTTTCGTATGTTATTGATGGGCCTGCACTTTATTCTGGCCGGCGTGCTCGGAGTGATTCTCGGGATCTGCCGCCCGTTCAATCCGGACAACAGCCGTCTGTGCGCCCGCCTCTACGCATTGCCGGCAATGTGTATTTTGCGTTTACGGGTGAAATCCGATGTCAGCGGTTTGCTGAACAAACCCGACAGCTGCGTGATCATCGCCAACCATCAATCGAACTATGACCTGTTCGTATTTGGCAACGTAGTGCCACGCCGTACCGTGTGCATCGGCAAAAAGAGCCTGAAATGGGTACCGCTGTTCGGACAACTGTTCTGGCTGGCAGGCAATGTGTTGATCGACCGTGGCAATGCGCAAAAGGCGCGCCAATCGATGCTCACCACGACCAATACCTTGCAGAACGAAGACACCTCGATCTGGGTGTTCCCGGAAGGCACGCGCAACCTCGGTGAAGAATTGCTGCCATTCAAGAAAGGTGCGTTCCAGATGGCGATTGCCGCAGGGGTGCCGATCGTTCCGGTTTGCGTCAGCAGTTACATCAAGCACATGCGCCTGAATAGCTGGCGCAGCGGGAAAATCCTCATACGCTCGTTGCCGGCAATTCCCACAGCCGGATTGACCATGGATGACATGCCCATGCTCATCAATCAGTGCCGTGAACAGATGCGCGAGTGCATTGAGTCGATGGACCGGCAACTGCAAGCCGCCTAAGAAGACAACCCGCCCTGTGCGGGTTATCTTTTGCCCGGTGAACTGTACAGATTTCACTGACTCTCAAGCATCGACACGGCTAAGCTGAAGCCTTGTATTCCCTGCCACCTGCCAAGAAGAAGTGAATCACCACCATGGGTCGAGTTGTTGCTGCTGCGGTGTACAGCGCAGGCAAGAAAGTCACCAATATTACCCTCGACGAAGGCGCTGCCTGGGCCGCGAAAACCGGTCACTTTGTCTGGATCGGTCTGGAGGAGCCGGACGCTCAGGAACTGTCCAATCTGCAACGTCAGTTCAACCTGCACGAACTGGCCATCGAAGATGCTCTGGAAAAACACAGTCGACCGAAGCTGGAAACCTTTGGCGACGCTTTGTTTATCGTCACCTACTCGCCCATCCGCGAGAACGGCGTTCTGCAATTTATCGAAACGCACATCTTTGCCGGCAAGGGCTACATCATCACCGCGCGTAACGGCCACTCGGCTTCCTACGCCCATGTCCGCCAACGCTGTGAGGCACGTCCGCTGCTGCTGGAGCACGGGGAAGATTTCGTACTCTATGCGCTGCTCGATTTTGTCATCGAGAACTATCAGCCAGTCGGCGAAGCGATCCATGCCGAAATTGATGAGCTGGAGCGCAACGTGTTGTGTAGCGCGTTGAATGAGCGTGACATTCAGAAGCTGCATGGCTTGCGCCGTGATGTCGTACGCCTGCGTCGGTACGCGGCGCCGATGGTGGAGATTGGCGAGGAACTGCAGAAGCTGAGCTTCCCGTTTATCGACAAGAATATGCGCCCGTATTTCCGCGATGTGCAGATCCACGTCACGCGGCAAATGGAGGACCTGAGCACCCTGGCCGACATTGCCAGCCAGACCATCGAGATTGGTGTGCTGCTCGAAGCGTCACGGCAAAGTGTGGTGCAGCGCAAGTTTGCTGCCTGGGCGGCGATTCTGGCGTTTCCGACCGCGGTGGCGGGGATTTACGGGATGAACTTCCAGAACATGCCGGAGTTGAGCTGGCACTACGGCTATTTCGGTGTGCTGGGGTTTATTGCGGTGGGATGTGTGAGTTTGTGGGCGAGTTTCAAGAAGTCTGGGTGGTTATAAAAAAAGCAAAAGATCGCAGCCTTCGGCAGCTCCTACAGGGTCTCAGTGTAGGAGCTGCCGGAGGCTGCGATCTTTTGATCTGCTGTTAAACCGTTTCTGGCTTGTGCGCCACAAAGCGCATCATCCATTCCGCCACTGTGGCGCCATGGTGTTCCTGCTCCAGGCTAGCCACGCCTTTGCTGTAAATCTGCGAACCCAGCGCTTCCTGACGCAGGTCCAGCAGCGCCCGCGAATAATCGTGGATGAATTCAGGATGGCCCTGGAAGCACAGCACCTGATCATTGATGTGATACGCCGCGAACGGGCAGAAATCGCTGGATGCAATGACCGTGGCGTTTTCTGGTAGTGCAGTGACCTGATCCTGGTGACTGATCAGCAGCGTCAGCTCTTCACGTACCGGGTTCATCCACGGCGCCTTGGCCGCCAGTTTGTAGTTGTGGGTGCCGACCCCCCAACCCTGCGTTGCGCGCTCGCTCTTGCCACCGAGCAGCAGCGCCAGCAGTTGATGGCCGAAGCACACGCCGAGCAGTTTGTCGCCACGCTCGTAACGCGTCAGCAGGTATTCCTTGAGGGTCTGGATCCACGGATCAGTACCGAACGAATCGGCCTTGCTGCCGGTGACCAAGTACGCGTCAAAGGTTTGGTCGTCGCTCGGGTATTCGCCCTGCATCACGTTGTAGACAGTGAACTCGGCGGCAATCGGTTGCTGTGAGAACAGGCGCTGGAACATCTGCCCGTAACCCTGATATTGATCGACCAGTTCCGGACGCAGGATGTCGGTTTCCAGAATGCAGATGCGTAGCGACATAAAAAATACCTGACACGTGATGGGAATAATGAACACCCCAGAGCCTGCCTTGAAACACCCTGGCAAGGCAAGCCCCGGAGTGTGCCTCCCGTTAGAACATTTCACCCTTTGCCGCTTTGTCCAGCAGCAGCGCTGGCGGGGCGAAACGCTCGCCATATTGCTCAGCCAGATACTGCGCCCGAGCGACAAAATCTTTCACGCCGTACTGGTTGATGAACTGCAACGCACCGCCGGTCCACGGCGCAAACCCGATACCGAAAATCGAGCCGACGTTGGCATCCGCTGTCGAGGTCAGCACACCCTCCTCCACACAGCGCACGGTTTCGATGGCTTGCACGAAAAGCAACCGATCACGCACGTCTTTGGGCGAAATCTGCCCGTCGGGCTTCTCGAAGCACACCTTCAGTTCAGGCCACAAATGTTTCTGCCCGCCCGCCGGGTAATCATAGAAACCGCCACCTGCGGCTTTGCCCGGGCGCTTGTATTCGTTAAGCAGCAAGTCAATCACGGCAAAGGCCGGATGTTCAATCAGCGGCTTCCCTTCTGCCTGTAGGTCTTTGGCGGTTTGCTGGCGGATATGGCTCATCAGGCTGAGGGAAACTTCGTCAGAGATCGCCAGAGGCCCGATCGGCATGCCGGCCTTACGCGCCTCGGTTTCGATCATCGGCGCACTCACACCTTCGCCGAGCATGGCGATGCCTTCGTTGGTGAAGGTGCCGAATACCCGCGAGGTGAAAAAGCCGCGGCTGTCGTTGACCACGATCGGGGTTTTCTTGATTTGCAGAACGAAATCGAAACCGCGCGCGAGGGTTTCATCGCTGGTCTGCGCACCTTTGATAATTTCCACCAGCGGCATTTTTTCCACCGGACTGAAGAAGTGCAGGCCGATAAATTTGCCAGGTTCAGGTACAGCGGTCGCCAGTCCCGTGATCGGCAGCGTCGAGGTATTCGAAGCAATGACGGCTTCGGCACCGACCACCCGCTGGGCGGCCGAAGATACCTTGGCCTTGAGCTCGCGATCTTCAAACACCGCTTCGATGATCAAATCGCAACCCGCCAGATCGGCGTCACTTTCCGTGGCACGAATACGCGCCAGCACCGCCTCGCGCTTCGACGCATCCATCTGTCCGCGAGCGACCTTCTTGTCCAGTAACGCTGCAGAATGTGCTTTGCCCTTCTCGGCGGCTGCCAGGTTGATGTCCTTGAGCACCACCTCTATGCCCGCCGAAGCGCTGACAAAAGCAATCCCGGCGCCCATCATGCCCGCCCCGAGCACGCCGACCTTGCGCGTGACATACGGCGCAAAACCCTGCGGCCGCGAACCTCCGGCGTTGATCTCATTGAGTTGAAACCAGAACGTGCCGATCAGGTTTTTCGAGATCTGCCCGGTGGTCAGTTCGGTGAAGTAACGGGTTTCGATCAGGTGCGCGGTGTCGAAATCAACTTGAGCGCCCTCGACTGCCGCGCAGAGAATTTTCTCCGGCGCCGGCATTGTCCCTTGGGTCTTGCTGCGCAAAATCGACGGCGCAATCGCCAGCATCTGCGCGACTTTCGGGTTCGACGGCGTGCCGCCCGGAATCTGATAACCCTTCACATCCCAGCGCTGCACTGCCGTCGGATTGGCAACAATCCAGGCGCGCGCCTTGACCAGCAATTCATCGCGGTTCGCCGCCAGTTCATCAATCAAACCCGCCTGCAACGCCTGTTGCGGACGCACTTTCTTGCCTTCGAGCAAATACGGCAGCGCCTTTTCGATGCCAAGCATACGCACCATGCGCACCACCCCGCCGCCGCCCGGCAACAGGCCGAGCGTCACTTCCGGCAGACCGAGTTGCACCGACGCGTCATCCAGTGCCACCCGGTGGTGACAGGCGAGGCAGATTTCCCAACCACCGCCCAGCGCCGCGCCGTTGATCGCTGCAACCACCGGTTTGCCGAGGGTTTCCAGAGTGCGCAACTGAGCTTTGAGGGTCAGCACCATGTCGTAGAAAGCTTTGGCTTCAGGCTTGCCGACCTTGATCAGCTCATTGAGGTCGCCGCCGGCAAAGAAGGTTTTCTTCGCCGAGGTGATGATGACCCCGGCAATCTGGTCTTTTTCATCCACCAGACGGGCGACACACTCGGCCATCGCCTCGCGGTACACGGCGTTCATGGTGTTGGCGCTCTGGCCCGGCATGTCGATGGTCAGCACGACGATCGCGTCCTGGCCTTTTTCGTAACGAATGGCTTCGCTCATAACAAGGTTCCTTGAATTCGGGGCTCAGAGGCGTTCGATGATGGTGGCAATGCCCATGCCGCCGCCGACGCACAGCGTCGCCAGGCCATAACGCAGGCGTCGCGCTTCCAGCTCATCGAGCAAGGTGCCGAGGATCGCGCAACCGGTCGCGCCCAGCGGGTGGCCCATGGCGATGGAGCCGCCGTTGACATTGACCTTGTCCGGATCGACGGCCATGTCCTTGATGAACTTCAGCACCACCGAAGCAAACGCTTCGTTGACCTCGAACAAGTCGATGTCTTCAACACGCAACCCGGCCTTGGCCAGTGCCTTGCGCGTTGCCGGCGCAGGGCCAGTGAGCATGATGGTCGGGTCGGTGCTGGTGACCGCCGTGGCGACAATGCGCGCCCGCGGTTGCAAGCCCAGCGCCCGACCTTTGGCTTCGGAGCCGATCAGCATCAGCGCAGCGCCGTCGACGATCCCGGAACTGTTGCCGGGTGTGTGCACGTGATTGATCCGCTCGACATGGCTGTAGACCCGCAGCGCCGTCGCGTCGAAGCCCATCTGGCCAATCATTTCGAAACTCGGCTTGAGCTTGGCCAACCCCTCAAGGGTCGACTCGGCACGAATGAACTCATCATGATCGAGCAGGATGATGCCGTTCTGGTCCTGCACCGGTACCAACGACTTGTTGAACGAGCCATCAGCCCGCGCCCGTGCGGCTTTCTGTTGCGAGTGCAAGGCGTAGGCATCGACGTCCTGACGACTGAAGCCTTCCAGCGTGGCGATCAGGTCAGCGCCAACACCTTGCGGGGTGAAGTGACTGTGCAGGTTGGTTTGCGGGTCCAGCGCCCAAGCGCCGCCATCACTGCCCATCGGCACCCGCGACATCGACTCGACGCCACCGACCACCACCAGGTCTTCGAAACCCGAGCGCACTTTCATCGCCCCAAGGTTCACCGCTTCCAGTCCCGAGGCGCAGAAACGGTTGATCTGCACACCCGCGACGCTGACGTCCCAATCGGCCACTTGCACGGCGGTTTTGGCGATGTCCGAGCCTTGATCGCCAATTGGCGTGACGCAGCCGAGCACTACGTCATCGACCTGACTGGTGTCCAGCGCGGTACGCGCTTGCAGAGCGGTCAGCAGACCGGCCAGCAGATTCACCGGTTTGACGCTGTGCAAGGCGCCATCGGCCTTGCCTCTGCCACGGGGCGTGCGTAACGCATCGAATATCAAAGCTTGGGTCATGACGTCCTCGAACCTGTGCGGGGAGTGATTTCTTGTACCTGCACTCTTCGCCCGAGCGCTCCCGGATTCAATGACCACAGCGCTCAATGCGGTTGACCCACACGCTCAGACGGACGGTCATTGGCTAGCGGGTGAACCGGTTCAGGTCGGCGAGTTGTCTAGCCAGCGGGCGGCAAAGAAGCTGGCAATACGCCTCATGCCTTTTTTATCGCAATCTCCAAGCACTCCATACGAAATGGATCTAAGCCATGCGTGACGCGGCCCCTAATGTAGAACATGTACGTCATGGTCGTCGGGTTTTGCCGAGGCAGGCGTTCTTCAACAGGAAGTGCAACGCGTGCCGTCATGGATATGCAGGCAAGCACCAGGAAATAACAATAAAGGCGGTCAAGCCATGTTCAAACAACCGAAAGTTCGTCAAGCAGGGCTCATTCTTTTCGCCACGACGCTGTTGTTGATTTTGCCGAATCTGACCAAGGTCATCGGCTGAATCGAGCGGCAGGTGCTGTTTATCGCCATTGAAAATGTGACTGGCCCGCTACCCGGGCCAGCGTGGCTGTGCCAATCTTTGCGCACTCCCACGACATGGACGGCGATCATTTGAAAGCGCTCATCTTATTCGGCGCCATGCTGCTGAGCATGCCCTTGTCTGCCGCACAGTTGGATCTGCAACTGGGCGAGAACAGCCGCACCTGGCAGACCGAGGAATTGCTCAAGCACCCTCAAGTGCAATCCCTCACGATCAAAAACGATGTGTCCTACAAGAAGGACATGACCTATCGCGCCGTGCCTGTGGCCGCGCTGCTGAGCGGCATCAAACCGCAGGATCACCTGCAAGCGGTGGCACTGGACGGCTTTGCCGCAGAATTGGCCGCGGCGCCGTTGCTCAAGACAGCAGGTGCGCGGGCCTGGCTGGCTATCGAAGATCCGGCTCAGCCTTGGCCGCCACTGTCGGAAGGCAAGCACAGCGCCGGGCCGTTCTATCTGGTGTGGACCGATCCGCAAGCCGGCAATATCAGCCCGGAGCAATGGCCATTCCAGGTCGCGAGCATCAAGCGCATGGCACCAGTGGCCGAACGCTTCCCAGCCCTGCTGCCAGATCCTGCGCTGAAGGCGGATGACCCGGTGAACCTGGGGTTTGCGCTGTTTCAGAAGAACTGTCTGGCGTGTCACCGGTTGAACGGTGCGGGCGATGCGCAATTCGGGCCGGACCTGAATATTCCGTATAACCCGACCGAATATTTCGGTGCGGATTTCCTCAAGCGTTACATTCGCGATCCGCAGAGTTTGCGCCAGTGGCCGCAGGCGAAGATGCCGGGGTTTTCGGCGGAGGTTTTGCCGGAGGGAGATCTGGAGTTGCTGGTGGGGTATCTGAAACACATGGCTGGGCGCAAGGTTAAGCCCTGACGCTTGCGCCCCACTCTGTAGGAGCTGTCGAGTGCAACGAGGCTGCGATCTTTTGATCTGCGGAATCAAGATCAAAAGATCGCAGCGTGCCGCAGCTCCTACAGGGGATCGTGTTTACTGTTGTTGTACGGAGATGACCGGCGTCGGCGAGACAAATACCTTCGCGTGCATTTGCTCACACCCTCCGCCCCGGCGCATGCCGCGTACCGGGCAGGCATCCAGGTAATCCAGGCCCACCGCCAGTTTCAGATGTCGCTCCGGCCGCGCCAGTTGATTGGTCACGTCAAAGCTGTACCAGGCGTCATCCAGCCAGGCTTCGGCCCAGGCGTGGCTGGCCAGATGCTCGCAATCCTCGCTGTACAAATACCCCGAGACATAACGCGACGGAATCCCGAGGCTGCGTGCGCACGCCAGAAATGCGTGAGCATGATCCTGGCAAACGCCCGCACGCCCGGCGAAGGCTTCTGCCGCGCTGGTATCAACCTCAGTGGACCCCGGTGTATAGGTCATGTGCTGATTCAAACCGTGCATTAAATCAATCAGCGCCGTGCGATCACGTCGCTGCTTGCAGGATTTCTCGGCGAACGCGCGCAACGCCTCATCCGCCTCGGTCAACCGGGTAAAGCGCAGGAACGGCAGCGCCGACTGGCTCTCATGTTCGGCCTCGCGCAGTTCGTCGATATCGACCTGACCGCGCGCACCGATGATGATCGCCTCGTGCGGTTCATCCATGGTCAGCACATGCAGGATATTGCCGAACGGATCGAGTTGCGCGCGCACCGGGCGCGGCAGGTCGAGCTGCCAGCTCAACACGTGCTGACGCTCGCTGTCATGGGGTGTCAGCCGCAGGTACTGGATGCTCGCGCGCACCTGATCTTCGTAGTGATAGGTGGTCTCGTGGCTTATGGAAAGTCTCATGCAGCCTCCAGGTAGGAACTGTGAATGGCGTTGCCCAACTGGCGCACCAGCGGGATGAATTCGGTCAGCCACGCGTGCAGGCCTTCCTCGAGAATTTCGTTGATACCGGTGTAGCGCAGGCGCGCGTCCATCTCTGCCGCGAGACGCTGGGCCGGACGGCCGTTGGCACCGGGCAGTTGCGCGAGAATCTGATCGATCTCCTCAGTGCAAGCACGCAGCGAACGCGGAACATCGGCACGCAACAGCAGCAACTCGGCAACATGCCGGGCGCCCGGCGCATCGCGGTAGATTTCGGTGTAGGCCTCGAATGACGACAAGGCACGCAGCAAGGCACTCCACTGGTAATAGGCGTGGGCCGTGCCGTCGCTGACCGCTTCGGCCTGATCGCCGGCCATTTCATAACGTGCATCGAGCAGTCGTAGGGTGTTGTCGGCGCGCTCGATAAACGTGCCAAGACGAATAAAGCGAAACGCATCATTACGCATGATCGTGCCGTACGACGCACCACGGAACAGGTGCGAACGCTCCTTGATCCACTCGCAGAAACGGCTCATGCCGTAGCGGCTCAGGCCCTGCTCGGCGATCCCGCGAATCTCCAGCCACGTCGCGTTGATGTTCTCCCACATGTCCGCGGTGATACGTCCGCGTACCGCATGAGCACTCGCCCGTGCCGCGCCGAGGCAGCTGTAGATGCTCGCCGGGTTGGCCGCATCGAGAGCGAAAAAATGCAGCAGGCGTTCAGCATGTAGCGCGCCATGGCGCTCCAGATAATCGTCGAGAGTGCCGGTGATCAACAGCGGCATGGCCAATTCGTGCAAACCATCGCCGCGACCGTCCTGCGGCATCAGCGACAGCGAATAACTGATGTCGAGCATCCGTGCGAGGTTTTCCGCCCGCTCCAGGTAACGCGACATCCAATACAGATCCGAGGCAGTTCTACTTAACATGGCAAGCTTCCTTCAATCCTCGACCACCCAGGTGTCCTTGGTTCCGCCACCCTGGGAGGAATTCACCACCAAGGAGCCTTCGCGCAACGCGACGCGGGTCAAACCACCGGGCACCACGCGGGTTTCGCGCCCGGACAAGACAAATGGACGCAAGTCGATATGGCGCGGCGCGATGCCGTTTTCGACAAAGGTCGGACAGGTCGACAACGACAGCGTCGGTTGCGCAATGTACGCGTGCGGCTTGGCTTTGATCCGTTCGCGGAAGGCATCGATTTCCGCCTTCGTCGACGCCGGTCCCACCAACATCCCGTAACCGCCGGAGCCCTGGGTTTCCTTGACCACCAGATCCGGAAGATTGGCCAACACATGGGAAAGTTCAGACGGGTTGCGGCATTGCCAGGTCGGCACGTTCTTCAGAATGGGCTCTTCGTCGAGGTAGAAACGGATCATGTCGGTAACAAACGGATACACCGATTTGTCGTCTGCCACGCCGGTGCCAATGGCGTTGGCCAGCACCACATTGCCCGAGCGATAAGACGACAGCAGCCCCGGTACACCAAGCATCGAGTCCGGGTTGAACGCCAATGGATCGAGGAACGCGTCGTCGAGGCGGCGGTAAATCACGTCCACCGCTTTCGGGCCGTCGGTGGTGCGCATGAAGACCTTGTCGTCACGCACGAACAGATCCGCACCCTCGACCAGTTCAACGCCCATTTCCCGCGCGAGAAACGCGTGCTCGAAGAACGCGCTGTTGAAGCGCCCCGGCGTCAGCACGACCACGCTTGGGTCGTCGATCGGACTTGAGCTTTTCAGGGTATCTAGCAACAGGTTCGGGTAGTGATCGATCGGCGCAATGCGCTGGGCGGCGAACAGCTCCGGGAACAGGCGCATCATCATCTTGCGGTCTTCGAGCATGTAGCTCACGCCGCTCGGTGTGCGCAGGTTGTCTTCGAGCACGTAATAGGTGCCGTCGCCATCGCGCACCAGATCGACGCCGGAGATATGCGAATAGATATCGCGGTGCAGATCCAGGCCTTGCATCGCCAACTGGTATTGCTCGTTGGCCAGCACTTGCTCGGCGGGAATGATCCCGGCCTTGATGATGCGCTGCTCGTGATAGAGGTCGGCGAGGAACATGTTCAGCGCCTTGACCCGCTGGATACAGCCGCGCTCGACGATCCGCCATTCGCTGGCGGGGATGCTGCGCGGAATGGTGTCGAAAGGAATCAGGCGCTCGGTGCCCTGCTCGTCCCCATAGAGCGTGAAAGTGATCCCGGCTCGATGGAACAGCAAGTCAGCCTCGCGTCGCCGTTGGGCCAGCAGCTCGTCAGGCGTGTCGGCCAACCAGCGGGCGAACTCCCGATAATGCGGGCGAACCTGGCCGCCGGCATCGTACATCTCATCAAAATAGGTGCGGATCATGCCGTACTCCTTGTCACCCGGACATACAGGCCTTCGCAAGGCCCGTGCCATCGGCATAAACGCTTTGATTTCAATCGGTTGGATATTCACGCCACAGACGCCGCACCATTCCTGTGCGGCAAATGCCCCAACCTGATTGCCCCCGCTTCATTGCGACGCACTGCATCGCCTATCACCAGCATAGTCAGAGTTGATTTCACTGCCCGTCGCTGCCTGCGGATAATCCGCGCATTCGCTGCAAAACTTCACAGGCCCGGCGCCATGAAGCGGCCAGCTCAACTGATCGGGATCGCCTCGGCGGCCCGCCCCGCTGCAACCCTGACCGGTTTCCTCTCCTTATCGGTCTTCCCTTTTAGCCACCCTCTCCGGTGGCTTTTTTTTGCCTTTTGGAAATGTTTTGAAAGCAAAAGCAAAAGATCGCAGCCTCCGGCAGCTCCTACAGGTGATCGGTGTAGGAGCTGCCGAAGGCTGCGATCTTTTGATCTTTAAAAATGGCAACGGCCAACCCAGAGGTCAGCCGTTGGTAATCAAATAACCTGAGATCAGTTCAAACGGTGGCGGTTGCGCACCTCCTGCTTTACGCCCCAACCCTCGATGATGCCACCCAGCGGTTCGACCACGGCGGAAAAGCCCTGCTCGAAGTCACCGATATCGTCATATGTCGCGTACATCACCTTGCTCAATTCCAACGCCCATGCGCCATCATCCCGCAGGCTGACCTGGGCATTGATGGATTCACCGCGAAATTTGCCTGCCGCCCTGCGCGCCCGCTCCTCGTCCGGGAAAATGGCGTAGAACTCGATGGGATGGAATCGGGAAAAATCGAAACCGCCTTCTTTCATGCGGCGCAGAACATTGCTGCTGATGTCTTCTTGATAGGCTGTGCTCATGAATCGTCCCCCTCGCATAGATGGATAGACTTTCCGTATTCCCGCCCCGGGCCTCTGGCCAAAGTACTACGGCAACGTGGTTGCACGCGGGAACAAGCATGTAGCTGACAAGACCAGACCTTAGCGATCCGTTCGCTGATCTCGCTTGCAGAGTAGCCCCAAGATAGAGCTGCTGCCAAGGCCTGGTGCTGAAGGTGACAAGAAGAATTTCAGATTGGGGTGATGCTGCGGATTTCGATGCTGTTCTGGGTTTTCAGGCTTTTCACGCCAGCATCGGCGGTGCGCCCTTCCAGATCGTTCAGGTCCAGTTCGGCGGCGACGGGCAGAAGCCGTGCCTTGATCAATCGAGCGGCCTCATCATCACTGGGGCATTCCGCGCGCTCGAACACCTCATCGACAATTTCACCATGATCGTCCACGAAAGTGACTTTCCACTTTTGCATCGGTGCCTCCTCGATCAAACCCGCAAATGGGCTTACACCTAAATCGACTGGTGCGCCGAAAGTTGGTTCAAAAGGATTACAGCGGACAAAGATGAAAAAAACGACATCTATCGTGTGGAGCAAACAAATGTGGGAGCGAACCGGCTCCCACAGGGGAGTTGCAGTGTTCTTTAGTCGTTGCTTGGCTTGTTGATCGCCTGCAGCACGTACTGTGGCAAGGCGAACGCGCCGATGTGGATTTCCGGGTTGTAGTAACGGGTGACGATGCCGCTGCCGATGAAGCGCTGTTGCAGGGTTTCACGGCTCAGCTTGCGGTAGGCCGGGTTGGTCGAACCCCAGGCAAAGGTCATCGAGCCGCCGATGTAAGTCGGCACCGCGGCCTGATAGAAGTGCCAGTCCGGGAACAGGCTGTTCAGGCGACCAGCCGTGGTTTTCACTTCGTCGATCTGCATGAACGGCGTGCCGTTCTGGGTCACGAGGATGCCGCCCTCGTTCAGGCAGCGATGGCAGGCCTGGTAGAAGTTCTCCGAGAACAGCACTTCGCCCGGGCCGATCGGGTCGGTCGAGTCGGAGATGATCACGTCGAATTTTTCCGTGGTGGTGGCGACGAAACGCATGCCGTCGTCGATCACCAGGTTCAGGCGTGGATCGTCGTAGGCGCCGCTCGAGTGGTTCGGCAGAAACTCTTTGCACATGTCGACCACGGTGCCGTCGATCTCGACCATGGTGATGTGCTCGACGCCGGCGTGTTTGGTCACTTCGCGGAGCATGCCGCCGTCACCACCGCCGATGATCAACACGCGCTTGGCGCTGCCGTGGGCGAGGATCGGCACGTGAGTGAGCATTTCGTGGTAGATGAATTCGTCGGCTTCGGTGGTCTGGATCACGCCGTCCAGTGCCATGACACGGCCCATGCGCGGGTTCTGGAAGATCACCAGATGCTGGTGTTCGGTGCGCACTTCGTGCAACAGTTTTTCCATGCGAAAACGCTGGCCGTAGCCTTCGTAGAGGGTTTCCAGGTACTCGCTGGTTTTGGTAACGGTCATGGTCAAGTGCTCCGATGAATGCGCGGGCGTCAATCGTGTGGACGATTGCCCGGGAAAGGCGCGCATTCTACGTTGCCGAAGATGACAGGTCGAACCTCACAACCACAATCCCTGTAGGAGCTGCCGAAGGCTGCGATCTTTTTATCTTGTTTTTTACAATCAACATCAAAAGATCGCAGCCTTCGGCAGCTCCTACAGGGGTATCGCGGTGTTAGGTGATTCAGATCCGCACGTTGCCGCGCGGTCCGGCAATCGCCCAGATGATCAGGCCCAGTACCGGCAGGAGGATGATCAGCAGCACCCAGACGATTTTCATCCCGGTGGTCGCGCCGCTTTTCAACACGTTGATGATGGCCCAGATGTCGAGGGCAAGGATGATCAGGCCGATCAGACCGTTGAACGTGGAACCCATGGTGTCGCTCCAGAATAGTGGCATGCACTTTTAGGATAGACGGTCGCGCGCAGGGTTCCCTTTTATTGCGTTCAGACGTGAACAGCGATCTTCAGGGCTTCAAGCGATGGCGCGGCGGCGATGCCGACTTCGGCGCACAACTCCAGTACCCGTGGCACGTCGTTGCCGTAGACCAGCACCATTTGCAGTTCGTCGTCGAGCAACTGGCTGAAGTTCATCAGCGTGTAGCCGCCGTTTTCCTTGTTCATGCTGCTCATCTGCACCTGGATGCGGTTGAGCGCGACCAGTGCTTCGGTCTTGGCCAGTTGCTTGGGTTTGAGGTTGAAATCAACGCCCGGGCCAAAGGAGGCAACGATCTGCGCGAACAGGTCAACGTAGGTGTCAGCCTGGAACAGCACGGTTTCCGGCAGACTGCCGACTACGACCCACTCGCCCAAGGGGATCGGGAAGGTGTCGTCGTAGTTGATGTCGAGGTTGGCTGCCAGAAAAGCATCGGCATCGGCGTAGGCCTGTGCCGCTTCATCGGCGACTTTCACGATCTCGTCCTCGCCCATGCAGCCGGAGCTGATTTTGCTGATGAGTTCGACGAGTGCGGCTTTCATGAGGGCGGATCCTGTGGCGAAGGTGAAATTTCAGGGCGCGGAGGATAGCGCACAAAGCAAAAGATCGCAGCCTGCGGCAGCTCCTGCAAGTTCAGCGTTCGACCGCAAAACGGGCCACAAACGCAATCAGTGTAGGAGCTGCCGCAGGCTGCGATCTTCTGATCTTATCAACCCAACAATTTTTCCAGCTGCGCAGTGGTATCAACCGCGCCCATCGTCCGCGCAGCGTCGAGCGCCGTCACGCCATTGGCATCCTTGGCCTGCGCGTTGGCGCCTTTACTGATCAGGTAATCGACGATTTCAACACGGTTAAACATCGCCGCCATCATCAGCGCCGTACGACCATCAAACGACGAGCCTTCGATCTCGGCACCCGCCTCGACCAGCGCCTTGACCACTGCCAAATCACCTTTGAACGCCGCGCCGGCAATCGGACTCTGGCCGTTGCCATTGCGCATTTCCGGATCGGCTTTGTGTTTAAGCAGCACGTTCACCGCATCGACGTGGCCGTAATAACTGGCCAGCATCAACAACGTGTCGCCCTTACTGTTCTTCAGGTTCACCGGCAAACCGGCGGTGACCAGGCGATCGAGCATCTCGGCATCACCGTCGCGCGCCTTGTTGAAAACCTGCTCGGTGAATTCGGCAGCTTCCTCAGGGGTCATCTGGCGGCTTTGGTCGGACATGGGGCAACTCCACTTTCGGTCAATCGGAAAGCCGACAGTTTCCCGAGCGAGACGGTGGCTGTCACCCCCTTTTTCTCAAGTCAGCTCATAGCCAGATTCAATAACGATGCTTACCCTGATGAATTTCCGCCAACACCTGGTCAGTCACCCGAACGTAAGTCTGCGTGCCGGGCAGCCATGCGTAGATCGGGTCATCACCCGTCTGGCCGGGATCGAAACCTTCATTCTTCAGACGGGTTTTCTGGTATTTGAAGGTGCCGGTGGTCTCCATCTTGACCTTCACTCGCAGAAACAACGGCACGGCATAGGCTGGCATGCGTTCCCGGGCAAAGCTCAGCAGCTCGGCGAAATCCAGCGTTGCGAGGGATTCCGCCGGGGTAATTGCCGCCATACCGGCGCGGCCGTTGGTGTTGCGGATCTCCACGCCATAGGCCACCGCCTCGGAAATGTGCGGATGTTGCAGCAACAGGTTTTCGACCTCCGTGGTCGAGACGTTTTCGCCCTTCCAGCGATAGGTGTCACCGAGGCGATCAACAAATTGTGCGTGGCCGAAACCGATGTTGCGTAGCAGATCACCGGTGTTGAAAAAACGGTCACCCTTGGTAAACACGTCGTGCAGCACGACCTTGGCGGTTTTCTGCGGATCGGTATAGCCGTCCAGCGGCGCCTTCTCGTCGATTCGCGCCAGCAACAGGCCCTGCGCGCCTTTGCCGACCTTGCGCATGAAGCCGTCGGCACTGCGCAGCGGCTCACCGCTGTCATGGTCGTAGGCCACCAACTCCCAAGCCATCAGCGAAAAACCGATGGTGTTGTCGAAGTTGAGAATGTTGGTAAAACCGATGTTGCCGTCACTCGCCGCATACAGTTCACAAATGTGATCGACAGCGAAGCGTGTCTTGAACTCGGCCCAGGCGCCGGGGCGCAAGCCGTTGCCGATCATCTTGCGCACATCGTGACGGCTGTCATCGGCGCTGGCCGGTTGATCGACCAGGTAACGGCACAACTCGCCGACGTAGCCGATGGTGGTCGCGCGATAGCGGCGCACATCGTTCCAGAACTGACTGGCGCTGAACTTGCGCCGGATCGCGAAACCCGAAGCACCGTTGACCGCAGAACCCCAGCACACGCAAAGACCGGTGGCGTGGTACAGCGGCAAGGTGCAGTAGACGACGTCGTCGGGGCTCATGTTGAGGGCGATCATGCCGAAACTGGCGGAGCTGCGCATCCAGCGCCCATGTTTAAACACTCCGGCTTTCGGCAGGCCCGTGGTGCCCGAGGTGTAAATATAGAAACAGGGATCGTCGAAAAAGATCTGCTGGCTGCTCGGCGGATTCTCACTGGCAGCGTCGGCACTGGCGCTGATCAGGTTGACGTAGCCGTCGGGCGCAATGCCCGGATGGCTGTAGGTGTCCCGATCGGCGACAAACCAGGTGCGCGGCGTGGTAATCGCCACTTGGTCGCGAATCGCCGAATACGCCGGAAGCAGTTCTTCGCCCACCACAATCGCCACCGGCGCTACCAGATTCACGCTGTGGATCAGTGTGTCGCGGGTTTGTGAGGTGTTGAGCAGCGCGCTGACCGCGCCGACTTTGGCCAGCGCCAGTATGGTCACCAGCAATTCCGGGCGGTTTTCGATAAACACCGCGACCACGTCACCCTTGCCGATGCCCTGCGCATGCAGATAGTGGGCAATGCGGTTGGCCCACTGATTGACCTGCGAATAGGTCAGCGATACATCGCCCTGCAACAAGGCCGGCCCGTCTGGATTGCGCAGCGTCGCTTGCTCGAACGTCCAGCCAAGGCCACAGCTTTGGGTCGGATCCGTGACATTGGCCACCTTCATGCCCTTGACCACCCGTGGGATAGCTTTGGCAATCATCGGCAGTTTGCGGAGCATCATGCCCCAGGTAATCGTGTCGCTTGGCGCGTGACTCATGGAAGCTCCCCGTTCGACCTTGGCGTGCAGGTCGATGTTTTTATTTTTCGGGCTTTGACTTGATGCAACCGACGCGTGCGAGCGCGGGTCGAGATCGAAAATACGTCAGCGCTTCTCACGCTGTACACGCGGTTTTTGCAATGTTTTGTATCCGCGGATCGGCCGGCGGCTGTGGTGATCACCGGGTTGGCGATTGGTTCCGTGAATTGGACAACGATCCCGCAAAATGCAGGATGCACGATGGCCATTCATGCAGTTTGCACGACGCCTGGAATTTTCATATTTTTTAAGTCATTGATTTACAAGGAATTTATTATTTTCAAATGCTGGCACAATCGCTGCAACCTCCTCTGCATGCTTGCCATTCAAGTGCATACGGAGCTGAAAGACATGAGCCTGATCCAAGAAAAATTTACCTCCCTGTTCTCCAACTTCGACGTCACCACTGCGCCACGTCCCGATGGCGGGATCCTGCTGACCCTGCGCAGCAGCGATGGCAAAGTGTTTAAACGCGCACTGACTTATCAACAACTGCATGCCGGCGATCAACTATCGTGGGCGATCAGTGCGATTCGTCGTGACTTGGCTGAACAAGCCAGTGAGCTGCCGCAGATTGCGATGCTGCAGAGTCAGCAGCGTTTTGCCCTGCCGACCTATCATTCGCTGTAATTTCCAAAGCGCTTTAAACAAAACAGGCCGTGGAGCTTTCGCTTCACGGCCTGTTTTTTTGTGCGCGATCTTTACTGCGATCTCTAACTCTTTGTAGGAGCTGCGGAACGCTGCGATCTTTTGATCTTGTTTTTGAAGATCAGGATCAAAAGATCGCAGCGTTCCGCAGCTCCTACAGGGATTGTGTGGGTTAGAAAGCTTCGGGTTCTATGCCGGTGAAGGTGTCGACGGTGATGTGGCTGCCCAGTTCCCCGCCTTCACGGGCCAGGCCGCAGGTTTGCAGGCCGGCAGATTGCGCAGCATCCAGCTCTTCAACGATGTCCGAAAGGAAGAGAATCTCCTGCGGTTCAACGCCGATGGCTTGCTGAATATTGGTGTAGGACTGCGCCTCACGCTTGGGTCCCGACGTGGTGTCGAAATAACCACTGAACAGCGGCGTCAGATCCCCCGCCTCCGAGCAACCGAAAATCAGCTTCTGCGCCTGAATCGAACCCGACGAGTACACAAACAGTTGATAACCCGCCGCATGCCAGCGTTTTAGCGCTTCAACGGCATCCGGGTAAACATGCCCCTTCAACTGCCCGGCGTGATAACCCTGGGCCCAGACCATGCCCTGCAAAGCTTTAAGCGGCGTGGCTTTGCGATCTTCTTCGATCCAGCTCAAGAGAATCTCGACAACCCGTTCAACATCGGCCTGCGGCGCATTGCTGTCACGGCGCACGGCGTCGAGTTGCTCGGCGACATCAGCACGTTCGGCGTTCTGCCGAACGAAATCCGGCAGGTGTTTAGCGGCATACGGAAATAGCACGTCAAACACGAAACTCACCGCGCTGGTGGTGCCTTCGATGTCCGTAACAATGGCTTTGATCGACATCGAATCAGTCCTCCAGACGCGGGAAGCGGCCGGCGATGTCTTCGCCGGTGAAATTGGCAACCCAGCCTTCCGGGTTGTTGAACAGACGAATAGCCACGAAGTGCGGATGCTCGCCCATGTCGAACCAGTGCTTGGTGCCGGCCGGTACCGAGATCAGATCGTTCTTCTCACAGAGTACGGCGTAGACGTAATCGTCGATGTGCAGAGTAAACAACCCACGGCCGGCGACGAAAAATCTGACTTCGTCTTCGCCATGGCGATGTTCTTCGAGGAACTTGGCGCGCAGTTCGGCTTTTTGCGGGTGATCGCTGTTCAGGCTGATGACGTCGACGGTGATGTAACCGCGCTCGGTCATCAACTTGTCGATCTGCTCTTTATAGGCGCTGATCACTTCTTCCTGGGTAGCGCCGGGCTGAATCTTTGCGGCGGCTTGCCAACGGTCGAAGCGCACGCCCTGCTCGGCCAGGGTCGAGGCGATGTCTTCGAAGTGGGTCAGCACCTTGTTCGGAATGTCAGGGCTTGTGACGTGATAGACGGACAGGCTGCTCATTGGGGCAATTCCTCGGTATCGGCCTTGCCGTCCGGTTCTTGCAGACCGGTCGGGCACAGCATTTCATCAGGCAAATGGGCTACTTCCGGTGAAGTCAGCCTTGGCGGTTCATGACGCTGCGGGTTTTCAACTCGCATTCAAACAGAAATTCAAAGGCCTCGATCTGCCGCAGCGCGTCGTTCATCTGCGCGCCCCAGGTGTAGAGGCCGTGGCCACGAATCAGATAGCCAACGCAATCGGGATGGGCGTCGAGCCAAGGCTGCACCTTGGCGGCGAGGCGCGCAATGTCCTGATCGTTGTCGAAAATCGGCACGCGCACCCGGGATTCGTGGGTCGAAACGCCGCTGAAAGCTTTCTGCAATTCGTAGTCTTCGAACTCTATGAAGTCTTGCGGGGTCAGGCGCGACAGCACCGTGGCGTTCACCGAATGGGTGTGCAGCACTGCGCCGATCTCCGGCCGCCAGCTATACAGCTGGGTGTGCAGCAGGGTTTCGGCGGACGGTTTTTTGCCTGGCTCCAGGCTGTTGCCCGACAGATCGGTGGCGAGCACATCGTCCAGACCCAACTGGCCTTTGTGCTTGCCCGACACGGTCAGCAGCGCTTCGCTCGGCGACAGGCGCGTCGAGTAGTTGCTGCTGGTGGCCGGCGACCAGCCGCGACCATACAGAAAACGCCCGGCGTCGACGATTTGCTGGGCGAGTTGTTCACGCGTAAGGCTCATGGCCTGTCCTCTTGCATACGTGTGGCAATGATAACGGCAGCAGCGAGCGCTGCGAGACTGGCAATACTAAAGGTCAATGTTGCGCCGAGGGCACTCCAGCTGTAACCGGAATACAACGCGCCGAGCGCACCGCCGGTGCCGGCCAGCGCCGCGTACAGCGCCTGGCCCTGCCCTTGCTGGCGGGCGCCGAAGCTACGTTGCACGAAGGCGATGGCAGCGGCGTGAAAACTGCCGAAGGTCGCCGCATGCAGAACCTGCGCGAACAACAGCACCCACAGGAACTCGGCGAACGAACCTAGCAGCAACCAGCGCAGCGCCGCCAGCAGAAAACTCGCCATCAATACGCGGCGCAGGGAAAACCGCGCAAGAATCCGGCTCATCGCCATGAACATCAGCACTTCAGCGACCACACCCACGGCCCAGAGCATGCCGATCGTGCCGCGTGTGTAGCCGAGTCGTTCCAGGTGCAAGGTCAGAAAGGTGTAATACGGGCCGTGGCTCATCTGCATCAGCGCCACGCAGCCGTAAAACGCCAGCACACCGGGGTTGCGCAGTTGTTTGAGGAATCCTTCACCGCTCGGCCGATTGCCTTGCGGCGGTTGCGCGTTTGGCACCCACAGACTGCTGAGGACGATGCCGGCCATGATCAGCACCAGCGCCGCCGGGTAGATATCGAGGCTCAGCCATTCGAACAACCGGCCCAGTACGACCACGGTAATGATGAAACCGATCGAACCCCACAGGCGAATCTGACTGTAACGCGAGGTCTGCCCTTGCAAATGCGCCAGGGTGATGACTTCGAACTGCGGCAACACCGCATGCCAGAAGAATGCGTGCAGCGCCATGACCATCGCCAGCCAGGCGTAGGTTTTGCTGACGAAAATCAGCGAAAACGTCAGCAGCGTACACACCGCGCCAAAGCGCACGATGGCCAGGCGTTTGCCGGTGTAATCACCGAGCCAGCCCCAGATGTTCGGCGCCACGCAGCGCATCAGCATCGGGATGGCGACCAGTTCACCGATCCGCGCCGGACTGAAGCCGAGGTGATCGAAGTACAGCGCCAGAAACGGCGCTGTCGAACCGAGCAAGGCGAAATAGAACAGATAGAAACTGGACAGCCGCCAGTAAGGGAGCGCCGCCACGGTTATGCCGCGACGGCTTCAGGGCCCGCCATCAAAGCTGACTCAGCACCGGGGTGCTCACGCGCACATCGGCGTTCTGGCCACGGTGACGCAGCAGGTGATCCATCAGCACAATGGCCATCATCGCTTCGGCAATCGGCGTGGCGCGGATGCCGACGCACGGATCGTGACGGCCCTTGGTAATCACGTCGACCGGGTTGCCGTGGATGTCGATCGAACGGCCCGGGGTGGTGATGCTCGACGTTGGCTTCAACGCCAGATGGGCAACGATCGGCTGACCGGACGAGATACCACCGAGGATGCCGCCAGCGTTATTGCTGAGGAAACCTTCCGGGGTCATTTCATCGCGGTGTTCGGTGCCGCGCTGGGCAACCGAAGCGAATCCGGCGCCGATTTCCACACCTTTCACTGCGTTGATGCTCATCAGCGCGTGGGCCAGTTCAGCGTCGAGACGATCGAAAATCGGCTCGCCCAGGCCTGGCATCACCCCTTCGGCAACGACAGTGATCTTCGCCCCGACCGAGTCCTGATCGCGGCGCAACTGGTCCATGTAGGCTTCCAGCTCCGGCACTTTGTCCGGGTCCGGGCTGAAGAACGCGTTCTCTTCCACCGAATCCCAGGTCTTGAACGGGATTTCGATCGGGCCGAGCTGGCTCATGTAGCCACGAATGACGATGCCTTGGCTGGCCAGGTATTTCTTGGCGATCGCACCCGCGGCCACGCGCATCGCGGTTTCGCGCGCCGAACTGCGGCCACCGCCACGGTAGTCGCGCTCGCCGTATTTGTGGTGGTAGGTGTAGTCGGCGTGGGCCGGGCGGAACAGATCCTTGATGGCCGAGTAGTCCTTGGATTTCTGGTCGGTGTTGCGGATCAGCAGGCCGATCGAGCAACCGGTGGTGCGCCCTTCGAACACGCCGGAGAGGATTTCGACTTCGTCGGCTTCCTGACGCTGGGTGGTGTGGCGGCTGGTGCCGGGCTTGCGGCGATCGAGGTCGCGCTGCAGGTCTTCGAGGGAGATCTCCAGGCCCGGCGGGCAGCCGTCGACAATGGCGACCAACGCCGGACCATGGCTTTCGCCAGCGGTGGTGACAGTGAACAACTTGCCGTAGGTATTGCCGGACATGCAGGACGCTCCGTGAAATCAAACCCAAATTCGTGATGCGCGCCAGTATACGCAGGCTAACCGAGTAGTTCATCCTCGAACCTTAGTGGTGCTGGCGAGTCCAACCGGCACCTTGGCGAATGATGGCGTGATGATGCTGCGAGTTTTGATCTTGAGTCTTACCCTCTTTACGGGCTTTGCCCAAGCGACGGTCCTACAACGCCCGGTAAATTTGGATACCGGCACCGGCGAGCTTTTCGGCTCGCTGTTGCTGCCAAAATCCGACAGTCCGGTGCCGGTTGTCCTGATCATTTCTGGCTCGGGTCCTACGGATCGCGACGGAAACAACCCCGACGGCGGGCGCAACGACAGCCTCAAGCGTCTGGCCTGGGTGCTGGCCAAACACAACATCGCCAGCGTGCGTTACGACAAGCGCGGTGTTGCGGCGAGCCTGGCGGCGACGCCGGATGAGCGCAATTTGTCGGTGGAGGCCTATGCGGCGGACGCGGTGGCGTGGGGGCAGAAGCTCAAGGCTGACCCGCGTTTCGGCAAATTGATCCTGCTCGGCCACAGTGAAGGCGCGCTGATTGCCAGCCTCGCTGCGCCGAAAGTCGATGCCGCAGCGGTGATTTCCCTGTCCGGCAGCGCCCGTCCGGTCGATCAGGTGATCCGCGAGCAACTGGCCCGCAGCCTGCCGCCGCCGCTGATGCTACGCAGTAACGAACTGCTCGACAGCCTCAAGGCTGGCCATACCGATGACAATGTGCCGCAACCGTTGCAGGTGATTTTCCGCCCGAGCGTGCAGCCGTATCTGATTTCGCTGTTCCGTCAGGACCCGGCGAAAGCCTTCGCGCAATTGCAGATGCCGGCACTGATCGTTCAGGGCAGCAACGACATGCAGGTCGGCGTTGGCGATGCGCAAGCGCTAAAGGCCGCCAAACCCGACGCCGAACTCGCGGTGATCGACGGCATGAACCACGTCATGCGCATCGTTCACAACGATATGAAGCGGCAATTGGCGTCTTACAAGGATCCGAATTTGCCGTTGGCGGCAGAACTGGGCAGCCAGATCATCGAGTTTATTGACGGACTTCGCACCCGTTAACCGTTGTTTGCCCTCTAGTCCTGACAGAAACGGCCGATAAGCCTTTGTCGCCAGCGCAACAGCTGGCGACAAGCAGGGCTTGGACAGGATCTCGCCGTTATGACTGATACCCAGACTTCACCCGACACCACCGCTGAAAAAGACGCACCGCCAGCGGCCGAGCTGCCGTGGGCGGATGTCCACGTCGAGCACCACAAGATGCTCCGCCTGGCCCCGCTGCAAACCGACCGCAACACCGGCGGGCGGCCGTTGCGCTTCGTCGAATTCGGTTACGCCGAGCGCAACAGCAAAGAAAAAAGTCTGATGCGCATGGCAATCAAGCTGCCGAGTCAACGCGTTCGCAAAGAGCAGAATCATCTCGATGTGTGGGTCGATCACACCACCAAGCGGGTGAGTTTCGGCCCGGACAGCGGTTTGCAGATCGAACCGTTGAACCGTGGCATCGGCCGTTTCATGGCCGCACAAGGCATCAACTGGGCGAAAAAACGCTGGCCCGCCTACACCGTCGACGGCATGGACTTGAACAACAAGGACGCGCTGAACGAAGACACGCGTCTGCGTCGCGATCACTTTTTGCGCGTGCACGGTTTTGATGTGGTGTACGCCGATGCCCAGCATTTGAAGGGCAGCGTCAAGGAAGTGCAGGTTGGCGATTTGCTCGGCGATTGGAACAGCGAAAAGCTGCAGATCGTCGAAATTCTTGAAGCGGCGCAGATGCTTCAGCAGGCCGAGCAGAATCTGGCCGAGCAGGAAGTGAAGCTGAAGAAGCAGGACGAGAAGGTCAGCAAGTTCAAGCGTGAAGATGCTGGTTTGCGTTTCACCATCACGTGTCTGGTGGCGTTTGCGGTGTTTCAGGCGGGATTGTTGATCTGGATTGCCACGCACCGGTAGATCAAAAGATCGTCCGAAGGCTCGGGCCGCGATCGGACGATCTTTTGCCTTTTGCCTTTAGACGCGGGAAGCGAAAAGCGCCTGATGATCGCGGCACTGCTGCGCTGTCA
This sequence comes from Pseudomonas sp. TNT2022 ID642, assembly GCF_028656995.1. NCBI lineage: Bacteria > Pseudomonadati > Pseudomonadota > Gammaproteobacteria > Pseudomonadales > Pseudomonadaceae > Pseudomonas > Pseudomonas sp. TNT2022 ID642. Next base: position 141,242 of record NZ_JAMDGW010000008.1, read on the forward strand.
GCATGAACACGCCATGCCCGCCGCGCTCGAATTCCAGCCAGGCGAAATCGACTTCCGGGTACAGCGCGTCAACGTGCACCTGGCTGTTGCCCACTTCGACAATCAGCAAACCCTTCTCGGTCAGGTGATCCGCCGCTTCGGCGAGCATGCGTCGAACCAGGTTCAGCCCATCATCGCCGCAGGCCAGACCCAGTTCCGGTTCATGCTGATATTCGTCCGGCATGTCAGCGAAATCTTCCGCATCCACGTAAGGCGGGTTCGACACGATCAGGTCGAAACGCTGACCCGGCAACCCATCGAAACCATCGCCCTGCACGGTGTACACACGTTCATCGACGCCATGCCGCTCGATGTTCTGGTTGGCCACTTCCAGCGCCTCGAAGGACAAATCGGCCAGCACCACTTCGGCGTTCTGGAACTCGTAGGCGCAGGCGATACCGATGCAACCGGAACCGGTGCAGAGGTCGAGAATCCGCGCAGGTTCGGTGCCTATCCACGGGGCGAAGTGGTTTTCGATCAGTTCGCCAATCGGTGAACGCGGAATCAACACGCGCTCGTCAACAATGAACGACATGCCGCAGAACCAGGCTTCACCCAACAGGTAAGCGGTGGGAATGCGTTCTTCGATACGGCGCTTGAGCAGGCGTTGCAGGTTAACCAACTCGTCGTCTTCCAGCGCGCAATCGAGGTAGCTGTCGGCGATTTCCCACGGCAGGTGCAACGCGCCGAGTACGAGTTGTCGGGCTTCGTCCCAGGCATTGTCGGTGCCATGGCCGAAAAACAGATCCTCCCCATGGAAGCGGCTGACGGCCCAACGGATATGGTCACGCAGGGTACGAAGGCGGGAAGTGATCACGGCGCAGAACTCCAGAAAAAACGACTGGCGATTCTAGCAGCCAAAACGCGTAACGACGACGCAGGAAAAACATCGCGTCGACGGTAGGAGTTTTCTGTTTTTTGCATCGGCTATTGAACAGAACGTGTAACTTGACAAGGCTGCAGGCCAATAACGACGGTGCCTACGATGGTAGCGATTCACAGAACCGCTCCGCCAGAGGACAATGTCGCAAAAGCCCCACCCCAAGGAGCCCCAGAATGTCCGTTCCAAAAACGATGTTTCAACTCAGCGGTCGCGGTTACGCAGCGGCCACACTGAGCCATGCCACCGTGGTCATCATCGATGCCCAGAAAGAATATCTCAGTGGCCCGCTGGCCCTGAGCGGCATGGACGCGGCCGTCGCGAACATCAAACAAGTGGTTGCCGCAGCCCGTGCAGCCGGTCGGCCGATCGTGCACGTGCGTCATCTCGGTACCGTCGGTGGCCTGTTCGACCCGCAGGGCGAACGCGGCGAATTCATCCCTGGCCTTGAGCCACAAGGTGACGAAACCATTATCGGCAAACTGCTGCCGAGCGCCTTCCATGGCACCGAATTACTCGATCGCCTGCAAAACCTTGGCTCGCTGGACTTGATTGTCTGCGGCTTCATGAGTCATTCCAGCGTCAGCACCACTGTGCGTGCGGCGAAGAATCTGGGTTTCCGCTGCACGCTGGTGGAAGACGCCTGCGCCACCCGCGATCTGCCATTCAAGGGCCGCGTGCTCAGCGCCGCGGTGGTGCAGGAAGCCGAAATGGCGATCATGGCGGACAATTTCGCCACGCTCGCGTTGACTCAAGACCTGATCTGATCTGCTCTGATGAGCGGCTCACGGCGCCGCTCATCCGCAAAGTCCTCTCATTTGCCGCAAATGCCATAGCCTCAGGAACAACCCGGTCAACTCCCGGTCGAAGGGCCGATACCCATTGAGGAAGGTCGGAATGAAGTTATCCGATGGATTTGACGCACGCCGCTTGCGGCCCAAAGGCCAAAGCAACTGGCGTTTTCGATTCGGCGCAGCGATCGCAGCCATTCTGGCAACGTTCGGCGTGCTGCTGGCGATGGCCGGGGCGGCCAGCCTGCTCGGGCGCCCGCCGGCGCTCGGTGACTTGAACGCTACGCCGATGGGCTCGGCAATCATTCTGGCGGTCGGTTTGTTGTTTCTGTATTTCGGTGTCGCCCTGTGGCGGCGCTGCCGCCGTCGCGCACGGCAATCGCGGGAATTGAACATGTCCCCGCACCTGATGAAAAAACACGACTGAATCACCGGCCTGGCTTTTTGCCGGGCCGTTTTGTTTCGACTTGGGTAAACTGGCCGCCCTTCGCGGAGGCTGACATGCAAGACGACGATTTTTCCCTGTTCAAAAGTGCGATCCAAGGCGTCAAGCCGATCAAGCACGACCGCGCCGACACCGGCAAACCCAAGGCTGACCGCGCACAGATCGCCAAGCTGCGCCAGTCCGCCACCGTACGCACCGACACCGCTACCGTTGATGGCCTGTCCGATCAGTTTGTGATTGATGTCGGCCCGGAAGACGAGTTGATGTGGTCCCGTGACGGCGTGCAGGAAAGTCAGATGCGCAAGCTCAAGGTCGGCCAGATTCCGTTCGAAGGCAGCCTCGACCTGCACGGAATGAGCGTGGAAAAGGCCCGCGAAACTCTCTGGGCATTTCTCGCCGAAGCGACCAAATTCGAAATCCGCTGCGTGCGCGTCACCCACGGCAAGGCTGTGCGCCTGGACGGCAAGCGGCCGATGATCAAAAGCCACGTCAACACCTGGTTGCGCCAGCATGCCCAAGTGCTGGGTTTCTGCTCGTGTCAGGCCAAACACGGCGGCGCCGGCGCGGTTTACGTGATGCTCAAACGCACCATGATGGAAGGCCGCGACGAATAATCGCGTTACACCGAACTTGCAGGGTTGTGTCCGCCACCGTACCCTTGCCCTTTGCGAAAATCCCCACAGGTAGTTTCATGTCCCTGGAACAGAATTACACCGCCATGTTCAGGGGGGATTACTAAGTGATAAGGGTCAATGAAATCAGCGCCTTAACGTAGATATGAACCATTCGCTTCACTAGAAAACACGGACAGTGGTACGAGATTTGGTACGAGATCTTTATGATCTGCGCCCCGTCACTAAAGCCCCGCATCGGTTGCAACCGTGTGGGGCTTTTTTAGGCTATAACAAATCCCAATATGCCGGTTCAAAGGCAACGAAGAGGGTCCGCCATGGACGATCTATTTTACAGATTTCGGAGTTTGGACCGGTTATTGGGTAAAGATGAACGCCATGGAGAGCTTGAAAAGCTGGAGATTTTCTTTTCACACCCCTCCCAACTAAATGATCCTCTTGAGGGATATAAGGATATCTACTGGGCAGGTGACTCTATCGCATGGACCAATCTTATCAACCACTACATAACCTGCCTATTACAACATATATTCGAACACCTGACCTCCTTAACTTCGCCAGCCCCATTCAACCCATCTATTCTAATCAGAAATCATTCCGACTCCCTACCAAACACAGTCGCCGATATAGTTCGGGCTGCACAACTAAGAGCATATCGCCACCACCAAGTCACCGACTACATAAGCGCAATATCAGACTTCCGAAAAATTCGATTACAAGAACTAACCTTCCATTTAAATGTACTCCATCGAATAATGGTGCATAGCATTTTTTCAGAACTTGAATCATTGCGACTTTCACCTTTCAAGACCTCAGATATTGTAGAGCGATTAGCTGACGACCTCACGACTTGCGGCCACACTGCGGCCGCGATCAAAGCCAGCACAAAATATACATTTGCAGAAACTCTTTATGAAAAGGCGTTGGGATTTAAACTCGCCGCAAAAATAGAACACATGCAAAACAAGCAACAACAGAGATGGTTCTTTTTAATGGTGGAATTTCCAGAGTATTTCAGCATTGCTCTCGAAGAACTAATACACCCAAAGTGGTATACAGCTTGCTTTATGGCAGATTGTACCAACTCATCAGTTTGGGGGTCATATGGATCTAATCACACGGGAGTGTGTTTAATTTATCAAGCCAACTCATCAGACCGAAACCGACCCACGATCAACCTTGAAATCCCTGTAGGTGAAGATCGAGACGGATTAATAACCGGCCTTGTACCGTTAGAACTTCACAAAGTGGATTATGAAAGAAGTTTTGCACAAATCGATTTTTTCAATTCCCTAGGCAGCCTACCAGTTCCAACTTTAAATAAATTTTGGTATACCGATGGCAATGGCAACAAAAGCACATGCGGTGCGGGCGTGGGCAGTTTACAATGGCGCCAATCATATTGGGACGGCGTTATAGAGGCAAACACGACTAAACTTAAGGACTGGGAGTATGAAAAAGAATATCGAGCCATCCTACATCCGTCAGCTTTCGACATTTCAAATGCAGCAGCTAGAAAATGCAGGTACGACTTCAAGTGTCTGAATGGATTAATTTTCGGAATAAAGACCCCAACGCAAGCAAAGCTCAAAATCATTTCCATTATCAGATCGCTATGCTTAAAGCACGAACGGAAGGAATTTAACTTCTACCAGGCAAGGTATAACCCCTCTACAAATAAGATTAGTCATCACAGTATCGATATACCGATTAGGCCCATGTGACCTGACTGGAAGCAGATTTTCGATGATCACTGACCTAGGACTCCCATCCAATGATGGATTGGGTGCAGTAGCCCGCCTTCCCCCCAAACTGATTGGCTAAAGTCTCAAATCATCTGCGCGGCGTAGCAATTTTTAAGCATACGGTATCCAAGCCTCTCTGCTGCGGCCGCATGAGCTAGGCTTTGCGAACCCCTCATTGCCAGGATGGATCGCATGCCAAATAACTCAGCTTCTAATATCGCTACTGCTGACGCCCTGACATTGCTCCTGCACAACCAGCATGCACTGGCGGCAGCAATCGAGGAGGTCGCCGTTTGGCTTTCAGCCAGTGGCGTGGCAGTGGTTGCAGATAACGCTGTGGCGGCTATGGAGACCTTAGACACAAATGCAAAAGCGATCACAGATGCGATTTTGCGGATACGGCAATCCTAATATCGCCTTTGCAGGCAGCAATCGGCCAAAAGCAACATTCCATGAGCGGCAGCTTTCAGCCAATAGTAGACATTGCGGCAAAAGATTTGTGTAGGCTGCGTAAAAGCGTGGCTCGCGCCACTCAGCGTTTGCACGCGCCGAAGAGCTGGATCGGTTTCAGAGGTGTGATCCTCTTTAAAGTGGAATGCGACACGCTAGATTTTGCTACAGCAGCTGAATACACAGCTTACTGCTCATACGCACGTGCTAGGGCCAACGCCGAGTCCAATAGATGCGGCAGCATTCACAATAGATGCAACGGAAGCAGGTTAAGACCAGCGAAGCTGAAGGCGAGCATGCTTTAGTCATCGATCCCCAGCGATGAAAGAAGCCGCCTATCAAGGCGGCTTCTTCATCTTGATGTCTACAGCTTGCACGTCAGTAATGCGGCGCCGAGTCTCAAGACTATTTGGCAGTGTGTAGTGTGCGGCCCAAGGCGCGGATAGCCGCCGCACGTATTGTTAGGCCCTCGCTAGAGTCTTGGACAACTTGTAGCAGAGCGTCTCTAGCGCCGCTGAAACCTCCATACCCAAGACCTTCAGCTGCAGCTACGCGAAGGTCTTCATACTCGCTCTCATCGTGCAGCAAGTTTGCCAACACCTTGACTACTTCATTACTCACCATGGGTTCTCCTTTGGACGTTTAATTTTATGGTGCTGACAGCTTAGCGCGGAGCGAGACAGTGATGGCCACCAACTTCCCTGACCCCCTTCTAGTGCAGACTCAAAATGACGATGAGCGCATTGCAACGTTTTACTAGGCCTAATCCGCTGAAATTCGTAAGGTTTTGTAGCCAGAGGTAGAGGCCATATTTCACTACTTCCCCTACCTCCGCCCGCACAGGTTAATCGTCTCTTGAACTTTCATAGCTTTGAAGGAATGCAGTGTATGAGCCCTTCGCTTCAGAAAGCTTTCCATTCAATTGTTGCAGCTGCTTCCCTAACTTAAATCTTCTTTGCTGTCCTGAACCTCTATTGTCAATTTCAACAACAATTCCTCGGCTTAAGAGGTCAGGCAAGGAGTAATCAATGAATGACTGTCCTCTGTCACCGAGTTTAATTTTAATGACGGATTCACTGATGTGAGTACTGCGCATAAAATAGCGAAGTAGCTTTTCGATATTTACTAAGTTTTCATCAACCTCGGGCGGCAGTATTTCGAGGTCGACATCAATAGGGGTTTCAAATGTTGTGCCTAATGTGGCTAGGAACATGTTGATTGCGTTTGGCTCCCAGATCTCAACGCCTGTGCTTTCAATTCGAATTGAGTCCACGGTGCAGTTTTCGAAATGATTATTGTCGAATACCGTTGATGGGTGAAAGCGGATTTGACCAAAAGTGCAGTTTTCAAACGAGCAGCTTCTGATCATTGTTGCCTCATAGCTGCCTTGCGAAAAGTGGCAGTTCTTGAATGAAACTCCCGCCAATTTGCAGTCGCGCAAGCAATCAATCCCAAATACGATCTCCTCAAACATGGTTCCTTCGGCATCCAATTCGCTTAGAAGTCGGACGATGAGGTTGCCGCAGTTCTCTTTTGTATATGAGGCTTGTCCATCGAGAGCGCTGACTTTAGCGATAAAATTAGCCGCTGCAAGATTTGATAATTCTGTTTCATCTCTTCGTTTCACAGCTCTGATAAAAGACAGCTGCGTATGTTCCGGAAGTATCCCGCGCCGTAGAATGCCGAACGTTTCAGCTACTGCTGATTTGTCCATTGGAGCTACAGCGGCAGCTAGCCCGTCACCTAGGAAAAATTGTCTGAACTCATCATGGTCGAACTGAACTGCAGCAGTTGTATCAGGTGATGAAATCAAAAGCGCGTGGCCTCTGATTCGATCAACAACCTGCTGTGATTGAAGCGCAGTCTTACGTTTGCTTTCACAGAAGTATTCAGCAATCATCTCCAAATGATCTTTCTTGAGGTGCTCCGTACGAGACTCCCACATTCCAATAGCAATTAATGACAGCAACTCACAATGCTCATCAACCGTAAGCAAGTTGGAGCCCATGTCTCCAGAGCGATCAATCCATTTCTCCGTTGCTTCTCTTTCAATGATTCCACGTACAAAAACGGAAAAGAAATCTGAACCTGAAGATTGAATTCGCTCAATAAAGCTTTCTAATGAGTCGCTTCTTCCTGCGATATCTAAAAGTCTTGTTACCAAGACTGGGCGTGTTAATAGCGAGTGATTGGGCCCTAAACGCTCAGCTACTCGGTTGTAAATAGTTTCGCCGTCCGAAATTTTTCTATTGACGCAGTATTCTAGAAATTGCTTTTTGCTCCATCTGTTAATTTCAAGCTTTGAAAAGCCGACATCAAACTGGCTTATGGTGTCATACAGCTTTTCTTGTGATCGTAAATTTTCAAACTCAAAATAAGCTTTTCTCGCGGCAATAACTACTGCGCCAGTAGATTGTAATGCACTGACCAAAATTCCCATTGCAGAGAGTGCTTCACCAGAACTATTTTCAACAAACATCTCTTCGAAGCCATCAAATGCTGGAACAATCACGCCCATTCGCACAAGAGCTAGGAAAGAGTTGTAGTAAAGGAATGGGAAGCGATATTTGTTTTGCAGTGCGCCAACCGTAATGTCGTCGAAGCGTAGAAAATGTCTCCCACCCAAAATAATTGGAACGAGCAACCAATCTGAATCTCCGGAGCTGAATTTCTTTGCCTGCTCACGTGCGGCTTTATTTATTAGTGAGGTTTTCCCTTCGCCTGCATCACTTGTTAAATATAGAACTGTCGTTTCTAGTGGCGATCTGTCACTTAGGGTTGAAAGAATTTCAGTGAGCGCGTTTTCTACTTTAGTTTTGCTTTCATCAGGACTGGCATTAAGAGAAGGCAAAATATCGGCCGCAGGAGCAACAAAATTTTCTTGGATTGGAATCTGTTCGTTAATTCTACTCGCCAATAGTGGCAAATTTGCTAATCGCGTAATGATCCACTTGCTTGCGTGAACAAAACCGGTTCCTTCATCAATATAGATATCGCCGCTTCTCGATGAAATGGCCGCATCAATCACGCTGCCATTAATTGAGAACATGACACGTTGTCTGTCGTAAATAATATCTACGCCAGGGTCAGCAAAAGTCGAGATAATTGATTTGAATGTGTCGATCTGCATGTTAAAGACCTATCTCAATTAGTTTTCGTCCAGCAACGGTTACAGGCTGGCTTCCGATATTAAGCCTTGGGTGCACCCTGACGACCTTGGAGCCGCGTAATAACAAAGTTCTTATTGGAGGTAAGAAGTCGTCATCAGCACTTATGATGATTAAATAGTCGTAACTTTGTGCGGCAAGATATATTAGGTCGCATGTGAGCATCGTATCCACGAGTTTTTGCTCATGCCGGTACACTATATATTTGTCTGAGTGGGCGCATCCATCAGTTGGACAGAAACCTTTTTCTAATAATTTTCGAGCCATAGGTAGCGGGCATGTGGGTGTTGAGCAACCTAAGTTTGCTTGCTTTTCAACTCTTAAATTATTTGGCTTACCTTTTTTTCGATAGGTATTGAATAAGTGATGGCTGGGATCTTCAAGTAGGGAGTATGCGAGCTCCACAGTAACACTAATTCTGCACGTTCCATCTGCGGTAGGCAGATTTAAGATTGCGGGAAAGTCACGCTCAATGTTAACGTAGATATCTTGTGATAGCTTGGTTAAGTCTTCGCCCTCAAACCATCCGCCGTACAGTCTAACTTCGCATGTGCCAAAGGGGGTTTTAAATATTTCTGGCATTTTGATAAGTGCACTGGATATAACCGACATTATTCCAGCGGCTTTTTGTGGCTTATGAAGATTATCGTAGTCTATACAAATCGCCATCTTCATGTTGATGGCTTCTGTGCCAGAGTTTTATTTTGGCTGTTACTTGAATGTCGTGTGGTTTTTTTTGAAAACAACGATATCGACGAAAGTGTCAAATTCATCGAGTTAGACATTTGTACGTGATTTTTTTGGTTCGTCATTAGCCTTCTCGCCTCCATGCTGCCGAGCATTGCGTTCGATGCTAGCACGACAGGTGATCCGTACAAATATTCGCGTAGCGAGAGCCACTGATTTTCCCCAGTCATTAAACCCTCCGCCAAAACCTAAGTCAGGAAAATGTAGGCTTTCGCCTGACCGCCTTTTCCTTATGAATCGTCCTCAGGTGCGCTAAACCTTGTTTAATGAGGCTGGAATCTTCTCCAATTCGCTTCAGAGCATCGCATGCATTCTCCCCAGCAATCTCGTGCCTCTGCTGCTGTGTTAGGTGCACCAATTCCATCAGAGCAGCTTCAAGGGCAAGCTGATATTCGTATATTTTGTCTATGACTACGGTGAGGGAGTATTCACTGGTCATACATTCGACTCCACTCGGAAGGCTGGAAGCATAGCACTGCGAAATTTCAGGTTGAGGTCGGGAAAAGGCAATTTGTTAAATCGATCGATGATGGTCGTCGTAATCTTTGTGGACCGGGGCTTTGACGCATTAAGAGCCAGCCAGCGATCGCTTTCTGCCAGAAGCGGACGTTCTGACATTCCCGGGGAAACCGACAAGGAGAAAGGCGCAATGGATTTCGTTACCGATTTGATAGCTCATCGCATTGGTGCTTTTGTGCTGGGTTTGCTGAGTGGCGGCCACTTCAAGGGTGAGAGTGGTTTTGCCTGGGGCTGGGCAGTTGTCGTCAATGGACTGATTCTGCTGTCTCCATTCGTAGCATCCATAGCTGTGCTCATCTATTCCAGTAGCCCGTGAATCGATGTCTGTAATGGGTCAGAAGCTGCATTTCTCGAGCGGCAGTTCTTGGCTGATAGCGGACGACTTACTACCTACAGTTGATCGTCCACAATTGATCCAAGCGGGTCGTGTAGCTCTGACTCATCATTTCACGCCGCATGGCCCACTCGGGGTTGCTAGGGACGCTCGCCGCTCGCAACGTCCCTCTTCCCCATCTTTCGTTGATCTGATCCAGTACGGCCATGACCTTGGTAGATTCGGTCGGTTGAGAAGCCGCAAACAGATCATCCGTGTATTCGCCCGGCTGACACAGGTTCATCAACAATACCTCCGCCTTGCTATACTTGAAACCAAGGCGATATATCCGGTCCAGCGCATCGACTGCGGCCTTGGTCAGTAGCCGGACGTCATCCGTGGGGTAAGGCATATCGATCACAACACCATTGGCGTACTTCGCCTCCTCAGGATTGAACATTCCGGTGCGGATGCTCACGCGCACCTTCTTGCACAGCGATTTTTGCGCCCTGAGTTTTTCCGAGGCACGCATCATGTACGTCGCCACCGCCTCCTTGATCGGTGCCAGTTCCGTCAGGCGAGTGCCGAACATCCGGCTGCAGCAGATCTCCTGCTTCGGCGGATCCGGTTCATCTAGTTCCAGACAGGGAGTGCCCGCCAGTTCGCGAGCCGTTTTTTCGATCACCACACTGAAGTTTTTGCGCAGTGTCCAAGGGTCAGTCTTGGCCAAATCCATAGCACTTCTGATTCCAATGGTACCCAGGTGCGCTTTCATTCGACGCCCTACACCCCACACCTCTGAGACATCAGTGTTGCGCAGCACCCAGTCACGCTTAGCTGGGTCACAAATATTGACCACACCGCCCGTCTGCGCTTGCAGGCGTTTGGCCGTATGGTTGGCCAGCTTGGCCAGCGTCTTGGTCTGAGCAATACCAACGCCGACTGGAATGCCTGCGCACCTCAGCACCTGACCCCGAATCTGTCGACCTAGGCCGTCCAAATCGCTGATGCCGGTGAGATCGACGAAGGCTTCGTCGATGCTGTATACCTCGACTGCGGGCACCATTGACTCGATCAGCGTCATTACGCGCTCACTCAAGTCACCGTACAGCGCGTAGTTCGAGGAGAACGGAACGATGCCGTGCTGCTTTAGCTTATGTTTGATCTGGAAATAGGGCTCACCCATTTTCACGTATGGCTTGGCATCGTAGCTGCGGGCGATGACGCAACCGTCGTTATTCGATAAGACAACGATGGGGACCTTTGCCAGGTCAGGACGGAACACTCGCTCGCAGCTCGCGTAGAAGCTGTTGCAGTCGATAAGGCCGAACACCGGCACCCGCCTAGACATGACTGCGCACACTACCAATGATCACGCCCCAAATCGCCAGCTCATCGCCTTCCAATACGTAGCGCGGTGGGTACTTGGGGTTTTCGGACAAGAGGATCACTTCTTTTCCACGGATGCACAGCCGCTTGCAAAGCGGATCATTGTTAAGCAGCGCAACAACAATATGCCCGTGCACCGGCTCCAGTGAGCGATCCACTACCGCCAAATCGCCGTCAAAGATCCCCGCACCCTGCATGCTCTCTCCGGCAATTTTCACCAGGTAAACATGCGGGGCGCGAATGTTGAGCACTTCGTCGAGCGAGATGTGGGTTTCGATGTGATCCGCTGCCGGCGAAGGAAAACCTGCCGGCACCCGAAAAAGACAAAGAGGTAATTTCCGACCGGCCACAGCCATAGGGCCTAGGATTGAAAAGCTCATGACGCACGACTTCCGATACTGTACGAATATACAGTTAACGTTGAGAACCGCATTCGGTCAATTTCTGCAGGAAATATCGGATAGACGGGAGGGTGGGAAGTAAAGAAGTGATAACCGGCATCTGTCAGAACAACCCACCCAACGCTATCGGTTCCCAGTTCATGATTACCAGCTCACCACTGACCTCAGCCTTTCCCTGCCGCTGATTGGCTATGTTGTAGCGAATATCCAGAGTCTCAAAGTGAAAGCCTTCGAACACCCGGCGGATGTCTGGGTGGTCGTTGATGCTGACCATCACCTTGCCTTTGCAACGGCGCATGAAATCGGCCATCCGTTCGTAGTTTTCGAACGGAAAGTCCACCCCATAACCTGCGGTCTGCCAGTAAGGCGGATCCATGTAATGGAAGGTATGTGCACGGTCGTAGCGTTCAGCGCATTCAAGCCAGGGGAGGTTTTCGACGTAGGTGCCGGACAGGCGCTGCCACGCGGCCGAGAGGTTCTCCTCGATGCGTAGCAGGTTGATGGCCGGTGCGGTGGTCGCAGTGCCGAATGTCTGACCGGAGACCTTGCCGGCGAAGGCATGGTGCTGCAGGTAGAAGAATCGGGCGGCGCGCTGGATGTCGGTGAGGGTTTCGGGGCGGGTCATTTTCTGCCATTCGAACACCTGCCGCGAGCTGAGTGCCCATTTGAATTGGCGCACAAACTCTTCGAGGTGGTTCTGCACGACGCGGTAAAGCGTGACCAGATCGCCGTTGATGTCGTTGAGGACTTCGACGGGCGATGGCTGGGGCTTCATGAAGTACAGCGCGGCACCGCCGGCAAAGACTTCAACGTAGCATTCGTGTGGCGGAAAAAGCGGAATGAGGCGGTCGGCAAGGCGGCGTTTGCCGCCCATCCAAGGGATGATGGGTGTAGACATAAAAAGCAAGACCTTTACTGTATGGATAAACAGGTGCTAGGCTCGCCGCGCTTTGTGCACGGAGCAAGAGCCTTGGCTGGACTTGCAGGGAGCATCTGCAGGGACGGCGGTCGATCTGGATGTTGACGCATCTGGACCGGCCGCTCTTTTCACTTCGGTGTTGAGACTTCTTTGGCGTATGCCTGGCAGGCCGCGAGGGCAATCAGCCCCCGGTCGCCGTCATCGGTGACGCTGATAATTCGTTGAGCATGCGCTGGGTCAAGTTCGGATCTTGTGGGGCCATGAACCATGCCGCCGGTGGCGGTGGTGGCTGACACCGATCCGTTGCCGGCGCCGGTGGTGGCGTCGAGTAGGACTGACAGGCGCAGATCAGCAGTGGCAAGACGGTCGCGCAGGCGACCTTGATCACGTTGGGCATCACTCAAGGCTCGATAATGGGTTTGTTCACTGGTTGCCAGGCGCTGCTCGAGCGCAAAGCGTTTGTCCTGTTCGGCACGCTGCTGCGCAACCGTGGCCAGGGCCAACTGGTTAAGGGTTTCGGTGTGGAGCCGGGCCTGCTCTGCGAGCTGTTTGCCGTAGCGCCAATCCTGGACTTGCCAAGTAATGGCCGCAGAACCACCGACTAAAACGACCAGCAACACCCCTTTCACCAGCCGATACGGCGCCGGGATCAGTTCGCCGAGACGCATAGCACCGCCCTCGCCCGTCCCCACAACTCCAGCCGATCCTGCAGGCCGTTGAGACCGCCGTTGATCCGGCGGGTGATCGTGTTGAATTCGTTTTGATCGGCCAGCGCGTTCAGCCCATTCACCGACCAAAACCACGCGGCCGACTCGGCAGCCCACTGCGGCAACTCCAGCAGTTCAGGCGTGCGCAGCAATCGCTCGTCACCAAACAACGCCAAGCTGCAGCGCAGGTAGTTGTCGTGGCCAGTGACCTGGATCAGGCCGCGACCGCGATAGCGCTGGCCATCACCATCCGCCGCCGGCGTGTTGCCCAGTTTCGCAGCCAGGTTGCCGGTGTCGTACTTGCTCAGGTACTGATCGCCGCCCAGTTCCCGGACGTATTGCAGCTGGCCCGACTCATGGCCGACTTGCGCCAGGAACGCGGCTTGGCGTTTCGGCGTGTTGATCTGTCGATGGGCCATGGCTGCGTTGAGGGCGGATACAAAAACGCCCGCTTGGCGGCGGGCGTTGGGCATGATGCTTTGCAGCTGTTGTTCAGTGATGGACATTACAAACTCCAGACATAAAAAAACCGCACTCAGGCGGCGATGGGATGCGGCTATTGCTTCTCGATGTTCACCACCTTGAGGGGTGGTTTCGGCCCTTTCTTTTTCTTGCCCTTGGATTTACCGGCTTTGCCGGCATTGCATTCGACCGTGGTCGACCAGCCGGACTGGGTGAACACCTGCTCGACCGAATCCGCCAGGTATTCGCCATCAAGCCCGACCTTGAAACCCTGAGCGAGAATCGGCCGCTCGGCGAAGATGTCAGTCCGTCCTTCCATCTCAAACCGTACGTCGGCGGTCGAGCGGTTGAACGCTGACAGTCGCGCCTTGGCGGCCGCTTCGGCGGCGGTCTTGTTCGGGTAGATATGGCGGTCGGTATGCACCGCCGGCAGGCCGTCCGGGGCGTCGTCGTTGTCGATGGTGACCACCGCCAACTTGCCGTTCTTTTTGTCCTGATGCTTGGTCGCAACCGCCTTGTGTGAATTGCGATCCCCGAGACTGAATTGAAAGCGGCTGACGTCGCGGCGGGGCAGCGTAATCGCGCCGAACGCCTTGCCGCTCGAGGTCTGGCCACCTTGGCGCGGCATCACCAACAACTTGCCGTCGGCCACCTTGGCTGTACAGTCGTACTGCTTGGCCAGCCGGGTGATGAAATTAAAGTCGGACTCGTTGAGCTGGTCGACGCGGGCGACCTTGGTCGACACCGGGCACACCGGCTGCCAGCCATTGCGCGCGGCGACGTCAGCCACGATCTTGGACAGCGGCACGTCTTCCCAGCTTCCGCTACGGATGGTCTTGCCACTGCCACGCATGTCGCTGGCCTTGCCCTTGATCACGATGGTATCGGGTGGGCCTGATACCTCGACCGTGTCCACGGTGTAACTGCCCATTCGCGCCAAGGACGTTTCGGAGTAACCCAAGTAGATCTCGATTGAGCTGCCACGCCGTGGCAATTGCACTTGCCCATCACGGTCGTCGATACGCAACTCAAACTCGTCGGACTCCATGCCCGGCTTGTCCGAGGTACGCAGTAACAACAGCCGATCATTGATCTTGGCCGTGACGTCGGCCCCATCGGCGACGATTCGAAACATCGGTGTCATGGATTTTTTCCAATAAAAACCCGCACAAGGCGGGTCAGAAAAACAATGTGTCGTGAGGTGGCGCGGCACCGGCGAAGGCATCACCCCGGGTCAATCCCATAGGCTCACGCCCTCACTTGTCGGGCTGGGCAGATCCGGCAGGACGATAATCACGCCCGACCGGAACGGCTGAGGTTCATCAGCCAGCCCCTGATTGGCATCGAGCACGGCCTCGACGCTGCCATTCAGATGGCCGTAAACGTTGTTGCAAATGACATCGAGCATGTCGCCATCAGACGTCCTGCATGTCGTCGCCATAACGCTCAAACTCCAAAGTGAACCCCTGTTTGCGAGCAATCCCGCCGTGCAGAAGTGCGGACTGTTCCTCGTTGATGTTTTTCAGACACCACGTCCCGATCACCTCGCCATAGCCCGTGGTCAGGGTCAGCGGTTGCAGCCTGGCCCCGATGGAACGCAGCGTGTCCAGCTGCTTCAATCCGCCTTTGAAGCCCGGATAGATCGTGCCCTTGAGCGTTAACTTTTCATCGCCCATACCGATGGCCTGCTTCGCCGGCCGACGCGTCAACCGCTCCTGAGAAGCCCAGCGGAATTCGGTCGAACGGCTCAGCTCGTCGAAAGCTGCCGTGTCCAGGTTGAAGTAATACGGCTCAATCTTCGGATCGCGCGGCTGAATGATCATCAGATGCGGGAACGGCTTCACCGCCTCCGGCGCCGGCGTGGCCTCCACGGCAAAGGAACTGGTGGGCACGATGTTGGCCAGCGACGGACTGACCTTGCCGGCGACGTTGTTGATCGCCGTGGCCGCCTTGCCCGCCTGTTCCTTCAATGTGCCCAGCCGCTCCTGCACTTCTGCCGCCGCCCGGGTGGCGCGGCCGTACACCGCCGCCACCTGACCGACCTTGGCCTGAGCCGCGTCGACGCCGCGCATCACCCGCTGAAGCTTGGCGCCGATGGCCGGCCCGACGAACGGGATGTTTTCCAGCTCGGACGCGGCGCCGGTCAGTTCCCGGATCGCGCCATTGACCGGGGACAGCATGCCATCCGCGCTACGCCGCCCGGTTTCCGCTGCATCCACCAGATACTTCAGACTTGATTGCATCTGCTCCATGTAAGCCATGAAACCTCCTTAGACATGGGGTTCGTCGTACAGCTTGGCAGCGTTACTCCTCGCCGCGTCCGCCATCATTCGCTGCATGTGCGGCATCAGATCCTGCGCCAAGGTTTGCGGGTCTTTGACATCGCCCTGCACGGTCACCGGCATGTTCAGTGAATACTGAAACTGCTGATCCACCTTGGCCGGCTCCGGCTTCGCCGCCTCCTTGGGCTGGATGGCCATCGCCGCCGACTTGAGCGGCGCCGTCACTGCCATCGAGCGCGCGACATCCCCCAGCACCGGGCCTTGCTGCGCCGCTGACGCCATCATGAGCGGCGTGGTCGGCACCGGCGCCTTTGCCGTTTGCTCGGGCTTTTCATCCTCACCGCCGAACAGCGACTTACCCAACGACCCGCCCAGCGCCGCACCGCCCTGACTGCCCAGGTAAGCACCGATCATGCCGCCGATCGCGGTGCCGATGATCGGCACAACCGAACCAATGGCGGCGCCTGCTGCTGCACCGGCCATGGTGCCGGCTAGGTTGCCGGCAGCCGAACCGTAACCTTCGGCTTTTTCGTCCTTGGTCTTGGCGTTTTGAAAGGTTTCAAGCGCCATCGCGCCGGACTCCAGCAGCGTGCCGCCAGGAATGACCTTGGCCGCCTTGCTGACCTTACCGACCGTTTCTACGACGACGCCGAGCTTGGACAATGCCCCACTTGGAACAGAAGGGACTGATGGCGCTGGGATCGAAACAGGGGGACGCGAAGCCGGAACGGGTGGCCGTGAAACCGGAACAGATGGACGTGAAACCGGAACAGGTGGACGAGGCACAGATCTCGAACTCGGCAACGACCGGCGCCGAGCGCTGCGCCTTGACCCACGTCCACGTCGGCGCGATTCGCCTGACGCATCCACACCGCCACCCATAGCGCCGGCATTGACGACGAAAACCTTCTTGACGCCGTCGTTACCTGCACCACTTTCAGTACCAAGGCCACCGCCTGTTGCCGCGTCCTTCACCCGTGAAACAACATCCAGGCCAGTCGCTACCAGATCAAGTTCTCCGGGGTTTTTATTTGGGGCTTCGCTCCCATTCCTGCCACCGCGCGACCCACGCGCAAGGTTTAGCAGCCCCTTGCCGATCTTTATCGTGCTGAAGATACCTTTTAAGGCGATCAGCCCCGCCCCGACCGTGGCGATACCGGCAACCACCCCGGGCGCGCTATCAGTCAGCGACGTAATGCCTTTAGTAACCTTGGTCAACGACTCGGCCACGGTGTCCGTCACCGGGCGCAGCGCATCACCGATGCTGCGCATGGCGTCATCCATCGACTGAGCCATTTCCGCCCATTTCTGCGATGACGACTCGCGCCGCTCGGCGAGGTTCTTGTCGAGGATCCCGGTCGCGTCACGCGAATCGTTTTTGAGCTGGCTGTACAGCGCCTTGTTCTGCATGTAGGTCGATAGCGCCGCCTTGACCTGCATGTCAGCGAACAGGTCGCCGGTGCGCAGGGACTCTTCCAGCGAGGCCATCATGGCCTTGGCCTTCTCCGGGTCGGCTTCCTTGCTGATTTTTGACGTGGCTTCGGCCATGGCCGCCGCACGCTTCGGATCGGTCGCCTGAATGTATTTCTGAGCCAGCGCCATACTGGTTTCGAGCGTCGACATGCCGTTTTGCAAGCCGGTCTGCATCGACCCCTTGTAATCAATACCGGCTTTTTCGTAGGCCTTGACCGTGTCGGTCGAGCCGATTTTGCCCATCCAGTTTTTCAGGTTGTTGGCCGCTTCGTCCGAACTGCCGGCCTGCTTCATCTGCACCTGTAACATGGCGCCCAGTTGCGTCACCGCATCCAAGCCGGTGATGCCGTTGCTGGCCATGTTGGCCAACAGCTCCGGAAACCACTTGGCCATGTCGGCCGCTTCAAAGCTGCCCGCCTGCCCTTGGTAGGCGATCGCCTCCAGCGCCTGCTGCATCTGCTTGGGGTCGGTGATCTTGGCGTTCTGCCCCAGGGCGTTAATCATCTTCGCCGTGTCGACACCGCTGGATCCCTGCCCCACGACAAACTTGGCCGCGACAGGCGCGTATTCCAGCGCCTTGCTCAGATCCATACCGGCGCCGACCAACTGATTGACCACGTCGGCCACATCGTTGCGCGCCATGCCGGTGTCGCGTGAAGTGTCGATGATCTTGCGCGACATCTCCTGTTCTTGCGGCTTGTTGGCAATGCCGGCCTTGATCGCGATGTCACGCACAATCGCGCCAAAATCAGCGCTGACCTTGGTCGGTACCGCCATGGCACCGACACCGACCACCGCCGCACCGACAGCGCCCTTCATGCCCTTTACGCCAGAATCGATCTGCTGATGCCCCTTGGCTTTCAGCTCGGCTTTGTTGGCCGTCTGCCCCATCGAGCGATAGGCTTTTTCCAGCTTGCCGACCTCGATCCCCTGCTTTTTCAAACTGTCCAGGTTCGAGTTCAAGCGGTTGAGTAATTTGGACGCACCGGCAGCGCCGGTGTCGTGAGCCTTCTTCCATTCTTCGCGCAGGCGGATGGTGTCGCCAATCGTGCGCTGCAGCACGCGCGCTTTGTTGCCTTCAGCCTCAAGGCGCTTGATGCGCCCGGTCACGTCCTTGAACGCGGCGCCGACCGTGGAACTGACGGCGCCGCCGATCACCAGCCCGAGGGCGAGTTTGTTTGCCATATCATGGCCCTCATGTGCCCAGCACTACCGGTGGCGGCTCAATCCGTGAGCCACCACACCATATCCGCGAACGGCATCGACTGGATCTCGGCGGCGGAAAATCCGGTTTCCGCCGCCAGACGTTTCGCCGCCGACTTGATCACGCTGGGGTTAAAGCCCGTCGTAGTTGTCCATGCGAAAATAGCCGGCCTGCAAGCGGTTAAAATCCACCAGCTTCAGCCCCTCCAGATCCGCCACCGAAGCGCCGGACAACGCAGCAAACAACACCAGCTCGCGCTGCTCATCGTCGCTACCCACCTCACGGTTGGCCGCTCGCACGTCGCCCACAGTCGGCGAACGCAAGGCCAGCTTGTCGACGGTCACGCCATTGATTTCACTCGGACACGACAGCGTCACCAGCACCTGATCGGTGGTTAGCGACAACCACGCCGGCATCGAGTCCGAATAATCGGTTTTCGGTACCAAGTGCGAATACGCCGTTTGCACGCGGCGATAATCCGTCAACTTGAGGCCTTCCAGATCCTTCAGTCCGACTTCGGCGAGACCGGCGAACAGCATCAGTTCGCGCTGTTCATCATCGCCGTTGGCAGCACGATCAGCCGCGCGCACTTCACGCACGGTCGGGTTACGCAGGTTCAACGTCTCGACGTCGATGCTATTGGCTTGGCTTGGGCGGGTCAGCGTTACGACGGCACCGACTGCACTGAGCGACAGCCAGGCCGGCAGGGTTTTAGCGATTACTTGAGTCATCTGGATCTATTCCTTACATGCCGAGTGCTTGGCGCACTTCGAGCAGTTGGTCTTTGCCGTCGATCACCTGAATGCCGGCGACCATGTCGATCTCGTACATCAGGCGCCCGTCGATTTCGAGCTTGTAGTACGTGACCGAAACGGCGTGTTTGATCTCGGCCGCATCACCGGCTTTCCAGTCACCGAGATCGACCTCTTTGAGGCGACCGCGCAGGGTGGCAACGACTGCTGTCACAGCGCCCTTTTGGCCCTTGAAGGCACCTCGGAACGTGGCGTTGAACGCCGTGCCGTCGGCCAGGCCGAAGTACTTCAGCGACTCGCGGCGCACGCCCTTGGTGACAAACGAGGCTTCCATTTTCTCAAGCCCCTGATCCATCTCGATGGGGCCGGCCATGCCGCCCCCACGATATTCGTCGGTCTTGGTGGTCAGTTTGGGCAGCGTCAGGCTGGGTACGTCTCCGGAGAAGTTCACGCCGTCGACGAACAGGTTGGTGTTGAACAAGGTTTGAGGAATCATTTGCTACGCCCCCTTAGGCTGCTTCAAGCACTTCGGTCATCCATTGATCGGTGACTTCGAAAAGGAAATTCGGGTTTTCTGCAGGCGGAACGTCGGTGAAACGGATGCGCCAATACACCTTGCCCTGGGCGATCTGGCTGGCCGTGTTCAGTTCGGTGTCGGCGAACACTTCAAAGTTGATGATCGCGCCCTGGGCTTTCAGGTCGCGCATGAATGCATCCAGACCGTTGGTGACATCGGTCACGTAGGTCTTGGTGATCGAGCGGTCAACCGCCCACTTGTGCCCGGCCTGCACCGCGTCCATGAGGATGAACAGCGTGCGAACGCGGGTAACGAACGCCCACTTCGGATCGCTCGACAGCGTGCGGTTGCCCCACAGGCGGTAACCGTCGTCGCGAATGATCGTGGTGATATTGGCGTTGTTGAGCAGGTTGGCCCGGCAGGTCTCGTCGCCGTCCAGGTACTCGACCGCGCGGCCGGTACCGGTGATGCCGGTCAATTCCTTGTTCGATGGCGAAGCCCAGAAGCCGTATTCAGCATCCGTCCACGCAAACAGGCCTGCAGCCCAAGCCGAGCCGGGCGCGTCGACCGTAGCGCTGGTGACGGTGTCCCAATACTTGACGCCCGGGTCGACCATGAACAGGTTGCGACTGCCGAAGTTCTCGGCGTAGGCAATAGCGGCCTCGTCGGTCGTACCCGGGCCGTCGATGATGCCGATGGCGCGCAGCTTCTGCGCCACGCTGTCGAGCGCCGTAGCCACCGCCTGAGTCGCGGTGTGGCCCGGGGCGATCAACAATCGCGGCTGAGCGTTGAACAGGCTTTTACCGTCGAGCAGCGCCTGCAGGCCGGTACGCTGACCCGAGACCAGTTCACCGCCAATGATCGCCGAGGTTTGCAGCGCCGCGTCTTCCAGCTTGGGCACGCCG
This sequence comes from Pseudomonas sp. TNT2022 ID642, assembly GCF_028656995.1. Taxonomy (NCBI): domain Bacteria; kingdom Pseudomonadati; phylum Pseudomonadota; class Gammaproteobacteria; order Pseudomonadales; family Pseudomonadaceae; genus Pseudomonas; species Pseudomonas sp. TNT2022 ID642. The sequence continues at coordinate 161,981 of NZ_JAMDGW010000008.1, forward strand.
ATGGCGACGATCACCGCCTTGGCTTTGACGTAGATCGCCTTACACGCCTTGGTGATTGCCGAATCGGCGCCGAAGGCGGCAATGGCCTCGCGCTCGGTAGTGATCAGCTTCAGTTCGCCGGCTTTCGCCGTGCCGCCGCCGAGAACGCCCGGGGTGAAGGTGTCGCACAGACCGATAATCGACGACGAGGGCAGCGAGATGGTGCGCGCGCCGGTGTCGACCGAGGTGGTCGTGACGCCGTGGAAAAAACTCATAAGGGTCAGTCTCCAGAAACGAAAAAGCCCCGCATAAGCGAGGCTGTGAGGGTGTTCGTGTTACGCGTAACGGAAAAGAAAACGCCCCGTCAGTGCGGGGCGTTTAGTTGGGTTGTGCTGCCAGCCAGGTCGGCGCCGGCGGCCGGTGTTCGGCGAGAGGGAATTGATCCCCTTGCGGCCAGTCGCGCAACTGCCGGCGGTACGCCTGCAACTCCGCGTACTGGTCGGCCGTGAGCGAGGTTGCGCCGCCCTCCTCGATCTCGTCACGGTGACGGGAAACCAGCGGATCCGTCAGCGCCAATTGCGCATCACGCCAGGCGCGCTCAACAGCAGTCTGCGCCTCGGCATCCAATGCCGGCGGATCAATCAGCATCGGCTGACCGTCAGGCCGGGACGACATCATCTTTGGACTGGTCGACAGCTCATTGAGCAGCGACAGCCAAACACTTTCCGGCACCTCGACCACGTCCGAAGGCATGTCCGCGCCATGAATTTCAGGGCGGTAAGCCCCACACGTGGACGGACTGAAAAACACAACTTTGTTCATCTTCAATACCCTATCGCTCGCCACCAAACCGTCCAGCCTGCCTGGGCAGCACCCGCCTGATTTTGCACTCGTACCGTGCAACCTGTTGTAGTCACGGTCGACCCCATGAGCGCATGCATCAAACACAGCGAGCCGACGTGCACCGGCGCGATGTTTCGCAGCCCGTTGGGGAATGGGATCGGAAATGTGATGTAAACGTACCCGTTCGCATCCGTCTGGCCTGAACCCCACTGTTCGATCGCTCCCGATGGCAATCGCTGATAACCATTGCCCCCCATGCCCGCCGCGATGTAGTTGGCGAACTCGGGCGCATATTTCAGGGCAGACATGCCGTCTTCAACGACCCACTGCCCATTGCCTGCAGTGATCACGATGGTAGACAGGGACTGAAGTGTTACAGAAGTCAGGGAATTAACGGACATCGCACTAATTACATCTGTGCCCTGCCGAACAATATTGACCACGCCCGGCGTGGTGTTGAACATGAAAAAATTGGTGCCGGTGGGCACCGAATTAACAGGCGGCAAGGTCAACGTCCCTGACGCTGAAAGAACGATGCGATGGCCAGCGGCCGCAACACTCAATGTCGCCGGCAACGCCGCGATATCGACACGCCCGGCAAAATTCCCCTGCGCACGCTGCACAAACTCAGCCGTAGCCAGCGCCTTGCTGTTGTCGAACTGAGGCCGGGTCGCGAAGTTTGGCCCGGCCATGACGCCAGCAAAGGCGAGCGCCGCCGTGCCACCAATCAGCCGCCACTGGTCTTGCAGGCGGATGAACTCAGCCGTGTCGCCCAGGGCCAACACCAGCGGGCCGGCCACGCCGGTCGAGGTGTACACCACGTCAGTACCGGCCGGGACGATTTTAAGACCGCCATTGCCGGCACAAACAAGCGTAATGGTTGCAGCCTGCGCGACACCTGCCGTCGGCGGCAAAGTGGCCTGAAGCTGCGCAGCAGCGGAAAAGCTGTGAAGGCCACCGACGTGCGCTGCCGTCAAAGCCAAGTTTGCAGCGTTCGTGGAGAAGCCCGAGAACTCGACACCACTACGCTTTACAAACTCCGCCGTAGCGATCGACTTGCTGCCGTCGAATTGCGCCGGCGTCGGGGCCGTGGGATTGCCGGCAAAGCTTGGCGACAGCAGCCGGGCAAAGCCGTCTGTAATGTCCTTGAACGTGAGCGCCGTGGTGCCCACGACAATCGGGCCATCGGTCACCAGTTGCCAGATCGTGTCGGCCTGCGTCGCACCCACCTCGACCGCTACCGTCAGATTCGGCGTGACCTTCGCGTTATTGTCGGCATCCTTGGCCCGCGCCCAGGCACCCACAGCCACCACATACGGGCCGTTATCCTTCGCGGCCGCCTGATTCTTCACCAGCACGCGATCGCCGGCATTCAGCGAAACACCGTCCACGACCTGCAAACCGACCAGGGCGATATTGGCCGTGGTCGCCGCGCGCACTGACTGCTTGATGTCGAGCTTGCTCAGCTCTTCCAGAATGCGCGAATCAACATACTCACGCGTCGCCAGTACCACCGACGGGTCGATCTTGAGGCTGATTTGCGCCGTGCTGGAAACGATCAGGTTCATCCGCACCACTTGCGTACGACCCGATCCCTGTGACAGAACCGGCTTGAAACTCGGCGCACAGTTGGCCACCGCCACCAGATCACCGTCAGCATCGTACAGCCCGACCTCACGAATCCAGCGCCCGCCCTCGTCGGCCGGAATGACTTGCTCGGCAATGATCACCGCCGGGTTGACCGGATCGATGCGCAACTGATTCAGCGGCCGGCGGCGCCATTCGTTGATCAGTTTGGTTTGCTTGGCATTGGGCTGCGGATCGGTTTCGTTGGCATCACCCAAGCCCATTTCCGTGATATTCCAGGGCACGCCCAGCACATTGGCATTCGCCAGCTTGGCCGCCCCCACGTCCGTCAGGATCGCGAAAAACTTTGAGTTCGCATCAATCATTTAATAAATGTCCATGATGTCTATGGAGTGTTCACGGCTGACCACGCCGAAGCTGCCGGTTATCTCGATGTCCTGCATTTCCGGCGGGAATATGTCGAGTTCATCGCCGTCGTAGAGCGTCACACCCACATTCAAATTGCCCTGTGTTTCCAGGCTGATCGCCAGCCCGATCATGTGCCGGGTGACGGGCTTGGCGTCGTCAATCAGGCGTTCAAGCTCCTGATACATTTCCTCGGTGATACCGGTATCGAGAACGCCAATCTTCAGCGCGAAGGTGCCCGGCACCCCTTCGGGCACGGTCTTGAACCACTCGACAATCTCGATCAGATAGCCCAGCGGCTCGACCACACGACGTATCGCGCCGATCGTGCCCTTGTGCTTGTGGATGTAGAAAGACGCCTTGATGGCCGCGCGCTTGGTCGCCTCAGACCATCGGTAGTCCCAGCGATCGACCGACCACGCCCACGCCAGATGCGGCAGCAGATGCACCGGACAGGTGTCGGGGTTGTAGAGGTCGCGCAGTGGGACAATCGTCTTTTCGAAAAACGCGGCCTCCATGGCCCGTTCCAGTTGCGTGCTATTGAGCGGCAGTAGACTTTTCATATCAGCCCGCCAGCCTCACGTTGTAGCGCGTGCAGAACGCCGCTTGAGCCTTGGTCGGGGCCAGATCCTGCCACCCGACCAACTCAACCCGGGCAACGCCGGCAACGTGCAACTGAGCGTCAATAGCGGAGCGTGCGACCTCGACGCCCAGCCGCTTGCGTGGATTGATCCAACCGGCCAATCGGCTTTTCGCTTCGGCCAAACTGGCATCCGCTTCCGGGCCGGCGCCGGCCATATGCAAGATGGCGTCAATCTCGTAGCGGATCACCTGCGCGCTCTGCACGGTCACACGATCACCGACCGGGCGCACGTCATCGTCATCCAGCGCAGCGGCCACCGTCGCCAGCAGCTCCGGCGGCGCTTCACCCTCCCCATCAAACCCCAGCACCGTTACCGTAACGTAGCAAGGCGCCGGGCTTTCGGCCGTGGCGTCTGCCACCAGCCCAGAAGCGTTACGCGCATGCAGGATGTAGCTGTTGCGCGGGCCGGCCGTGGTCAAACCCTCATAGGCCAACTGGATGCGTTCGCGAAACGGGTCGTCGTCTTCCATGACCTTGGGCACCGGCGGCACTGCCAGCAGATCCTCGGCCTGAATGACCAGGCGCTGCAGATTGACGTTGGCCCCCAAGTGATCGAGGTCGCCGCGAATGGCGTGGGCCAGCAATAGCGCCTTGCCGGCGTCATTGACCCGGGCGCGGTTGCTGACCTTGTTGTAAGCCCCGACCTCAAGCACTTTGACCACTGGATCGCTTTCCAGCGCGGCCGTCCAGTTGCCCCCCATGTACCCGCGAAAGACGCCTAAACCGTCCTGATAAACCTCTTCGAAGTCCAGAGGCTCCAGCACGGTCGGCGCCGGTAGCGACGACAGATCAACGGTACTCATGCAGCCACCTCCAACGTGACGTCGTCGCCCAGGTACTTCCCGACGATTTGCAGATTGATTTGCCCACCAATGACGGAAAGGACACGCACCTGGTCGAGATTCAAACGTGGCTCCCAGCGCCCCAAAGCGCGGGCGACCTCAGCCTGTACGGCGCTTTTCCAGCCCTCGTTAACGGGCAAATCGACAAACCGCCGCAGCTTGCTGCCGTACTCCATGCGGTGCCGGCGACTGCCCAGCGGCGTGCTCAAGATGTCGGCAATGGATTGCCGCAGGTGCTCGATGCCGGATATGGGTAGGCCGGTCTGGCGATCCATTCCGATCATCGATGTCACTCCTTGAACGGCTCGTATTCTTCGCTGGCTTTCAGGAACTTGACCGCCTCGATGTCGGAGGCCGGCACCATGACCGTCGCCTTCTCCACCGGATAGGAACGGTCAGTGCCGGGGACGATCAACAGTCGCGACGTGTAGAGCTTGTCGCGGTATTTCAAGAGTTCGAGCGATGAGAACGGTGAGGATGCAATTGCCAGCTCCGAGGACGCTTGCACCTCGGTGACGGTATCGATCTTGGCCATGTATTTCTCCAGGCATGAAAAAGCCCGCACTGGGCGGGCTGTCGTGAATGAATTAATGCGTGTGGTGATTACTGTTTCCGGTGGCGTCAATGATCGCGCCGGCGCTGGTGATGCCTTTGGTGACGTGTAACGCCCCTTCGATCATCACCGCCGCTTTCAGATTGATGTTGCCGGTGGTCACGCTCACGGCGCTATCAGTTACAACCGCTTCCGTGCTCGCCACTTTGATGCTGACCGTACCGCTCGGTAGGGTGATGCTGTATGTCTTGGCCTGCCAGTCATAGATGAGCGAGCCGCCGTCATCAAAACGCCATACCTCGACGTGGTCGCGGTTGTCTGGCGGGGGACCAGCGTTGCCATACAGTCCCGGGACAAACGTGCCTTGCGACACGTCACCGCTGGGACTGATCAAACTGCCCTGCTCGCCCAAAGACGGTGCCCGCCAGTGCCTGGCCTTGCCCGCTGCGATGCTGTGCCAGCGCACCCAAGCGCTGACCCATTCACTGCCGTCCGACACTCGACATACCGGCGGTGAAGCGGACAGATCCACCGCGACCACGTAGCAAGCCTTTACCGTCCCCGCGATCATGCGGTCATGCTGGGCGCTCGCGTAACTCACGGCAGATCCTCTGGCCTGAATGGTCCGTCACCCGGCTCAACGTCAAACACCAACGTCCCCGGTGGCTGATCCGGCCAGGGCCAGCAGGTTTCACCAAGGTAGATCTGCTGTGTCCATTCCACGACCCAGACCGTGTAGCCGTCCAGTTCGGGTTTGGTCCAGTCCTGCATGGCCTGAACGAACTCGGCTGGCTCGACCTCTACGCCCCAAGACTGCGCCCGTAGTAGAACGGCCAACTGACCCGCCAAAAACACTGCTTGCTGATGATGGTCGGGCTGGATCGGATCGGTGATCACCCGCGCCTCAAACTTGCAGGCCAAGCAGGTTTCTCCCGTCCCCGGATCAACGCCCGGCTCCATTTCTGCCAGTTCCACCAGCACCGCCGGCAAGGCGATGCGATCATCAATGTTGGGCCAGACCGCGACCGTCTGAACGCCCGGCAAATGATCATGAAGATGTCGTTCGATGGCTCGATACAGCTGCTCAAGGCTGAATGGTTCGTCGACTGAATCCATCACGTCATTTCCCCTTCAAGTACTTCTGCACTTCAAAATTGAGTTCCTGCTGCAGGACATGCACCAGGTGTTCGTCTGCTTTACGCACCCAGCTATCGAAGTGCGGTCGGGCTTGCTCCAGCGACACCTTGGCCTTGGCCAGCGGGAAGCGGTTGTCATGTTCGGCAATCCAGCCCGAACTCGCGCCGCCGGCTGCACTGACATCGCTATCGGGGTAATCCGAAGATTTGAAATGCTTGCTGCCGACGCGAATCCAGACATCTGCGCTGCTCCCATAGACTCGCTTGTGGAACGCGCCCTGGAAGCGTCGCCCCGCGACTGACACACCGGATCGGGTTTGCCGTGCCCGGCCTATGCGGCTGGCTTCCATGGCGTTGAGGCCGAACCACAATTTGCCGCTGTTCGCGCCGCCGCTGACCGGGTAGGCCCGCAGACGTTGTCGTACAGCGGCGACCGCAATGCGTTCCTGCCGGCCGACGGCGCGAGCGATGTGGGTGGCAAGCCAGCGCAAGGCTTTATTGATCGCGCGACGCTGGGCATTGGATGCTGCTTTCGGCACCAGGGCGGCAAAGTCCTGAAAGGCTTTCAAGTCTGCCGCCGAGGTTTGCAGCGAGATCATCCCGCCACTGGCTGAGGGTTTGAAATAGCTGCCGACGCTCATGCTTTAGCCCTCAAAAGCAATGCCACCCAGCCGGAACCATCTGGCTCCAGCTTGACCAGATCGTACTGGCCTCCCCCGTCCTGCTTTGCCAGATCTACTACGACCAGTTGCCCCGGCTCAACACCCGTCGCATCGACGACTCGAATCTCAAATTGAGGCTCGCGCAATGCGGTGTTGATCCGCCCCATGCGCGGCTGCAGCCATGGCGCGGAAAAGAAACCGGCGATCTCTCGACCGCCGACCGTTGCCATGTCGCCCAAGCCATCCAGCACCAGGGCGTCCATGTCATCGCTCAATTCGCGAAAGCCCATCACTCACCGCCGCTGTCGTCGTCCCCATTGGCAACGCCGGATTGTTGGCGCAGCAGTTCTTGTGCTCTGGGATCCTTGAGTGGAGCGATACGCCCCTCGGCGAGTAACGCTTCCTCAACCCCTTTACTTGATGGACTGTAAGGCTCGCCCTTCACAACAACGACACGACCATCCTGCACGCAACCGTCGATCACCAGAAAATCGGCTTTCTTGGCCATGTCACACCACCTTGGCGTAAATGAACGCATCCGGTTCGAGCAGCCCAGCCAACGCCGCGCTCTGCAGCTTCAGCCAACGAGCGCTCGGCTCTTGGGTCACCCAACTCTTCGGGAAGCGCGCCGCTTCGACCAAGCCGCTTTCCACGGCTTCCAGATCTTGAATCGCCCCGTACAGCATGGCGTTGCGCGTAGAAGTCGAGCCGAGAATCAAGCCACCTGCCGGAATCATTGGCTGCTCCTGATCCTCGCCGTCTAGGTACCATTCGTCATATCCATAAAGGTCGACACCTGGATCATTCAGATAGCCCAGGTAAGTCACGCCGTCTGGCAGTTCCTCTGGCTTGATCAAGCCCATGTCAACGCGGCGAGTGTTGAGCTGCTTCATCACCTTCTCGTTCGACTGGAACGCATCCAGTGCTTCACCGCTCATGGCTACGGTGTTTGCCGTGCGCCCGGAGTCTTTGGCAATCTTGCGTTTCCAGCTACGAAGATTGGCAATGGGGTCGCCGTCTTGGGTGCCCCACTGACCGCTGCCCAGGCTGATCTTGTGATCGGGGGCCATCAGGAAGTCGATGGTGTCATCCACCCCTTCCCCCACGACGCGAACCTTTCCGGTCGTAAGTGCCTGGGCGCACATCCATTCTTCCCGGCGGATGATTTCGTCGTCCAGATCGCGCAGGTCCTTACCGAGCAATTGCCCGGCACGCTCCAACGGAGTACGCGAGGAAAACGGGTTGTCGCCGGCCGAACGCTTGAGCACAAGTTCGGCGGTGGTCTCGCGCTTGGGCTGAATGTACGGCGGACTGTAGCTGCTGGTGGTATAGCCTTCGCGCAACGACACGCTGCCCGGCAGGCGAGGATTAACAAACGGCGCCATTTTGCGTTTGCCCTTGATGATGTCGATGTCCACGGTTTTGGTCGGGAACGTGACAGGACTGCCACCGTTGAAAAAAGTGTTCAGCAAAAAGCGCCGCGCGGTTGGCATCTGCTCAACCGCTTCAAGCATGGTGCGGGTATCAAAAATATCCATCAAAGACTCCGAATTAACGAACGAACAGGCACAGGGAACGCAGCGCAGCTTTTGCCTGCGCCAAAGTAAAGCCCTCGCCGAGAGTGAGTTGACTGGCCAGCACTTCACCGGTCAGGCGGATGGGCGCTACCTGCGCGCCTGAGGTCGTATCAGTGGACTGATCCAATACAGCCGCAGGAGCTTCGGAGCCATCGGTTGCTGCGGCCTTGCACAGCACGTATTCGCCACTGGCCGTTACTTGCCCAAGGACGGCGCCTCGACTGAGCTTCTGGCCGGAAGCGATCACGGCGGTGTCGATCATCACCGGAAAGGCACCGGCGGACAGCTGGTCCGGGACATAGGTTTGGCGTTCTGGGTTGCTCATAAAGTTCTCCAATCAGCGGCGCGAGGCGCCCTCGACAATGGCGTTTACGACGGCATTGCGCTCACCCTGAGCGGCATCGCCCGTCGGAGTGGACGTCGATGCACCAGTGGCGTCGGCCTTGATGGCGCTCAGAGAAATGCCGCGATCCTGCGCTGCCTTGAACAGCTGTAGCGCTGTGGCTTCAACCGTGGTGCCTGCTTCTATGGCAGCGGAGATTTGAGTTTCGAAACCCTTGCTGGCCATTGCATTGATGCCGGTGATGCGTTGCCGCTCTGCAGTAGCGCCTTCCTCGCGACTTTGAGTGCGGATGCTTTCCAGATCCGGCTGATTGGCCTGAGCGATTTCGATGGTTTGCGGATCCGTGCCGGCGGCCAGCGCCTCACGCAACTCCGCCGTGCTGCTGACGGTGGTCATGTTGTATTTCCTCGGTTGAGTGGCGGCCGGTTTGGCCAGTTCGGTAATCAATGTTTCAAGCGACCCCAGACGGTGGGCCAAGCCGGACTCGACAGCCGCGGCGCCAACGCGCAGGCCGCCGAAGTCGCCCATCTCTGGGACACGCTCCGGCTCCACGCCCAGGTTGCGGGCCACCTTGGCGACGAACACATCACCCATGGCGTCGACCGTTTCGCCGACCTTGGCTCGCCCTTCTTCCGTTGAGAGATCTACACGCTTGTTCGGGGCATTGCGGCTGACGATCTGATAGCGCTTACGGCCGTTGCCTTCCTCGCCGCCGACCACAGCTTCAACGACCACACCGATACTCCCGGCGAGCGCCGTTTCGTCGATGATGATTTCGCTGGCAGCTGACGCAATCCAATAGGCCGCGCTTGCACCAGTGCCGCCGATGTAGGCAACGATGCGTTTACGGTCACGGGCCGCATGGATCTGGTCAGCCAGTTCGTTGATGCCGGCGGCAACGCCGCCTGGGCTATCGATGTTGAGGATGATCGCGCTGATCTTGGGATCATCGAGCGCGGCCTGCAGGTCGGTGGCCAGCACCTGAGTGCTGGTCGCACCGCTGATCTCGGTGAAAAGGTTGGCATAGCGAAACACCGGACCGACTACCGGGATGATCGCCACACCATTGCGTACGCTGACAGTGCGGCTGTTATCCAGTCGCATGCCAGTGCGTGTTTCCAGCGCCGCCGGATCGCCCATGCGGTCTGCAATGGTCAGCAAGTTATCCAGGGCGCCGGGCAGCATCAGCCACGGCTGCGATGCAGCCAGCTCGAATGCGCGGGGCATGGTTATTCCTCGTTGGGGTTGGCGGACGGCGGTGTTTCCTGCTCCCGCCCTTTGGGTAAAACGTGCAGGCCATCGTTGCGCCGCTGGGTGACTTCGCGCACGCGCTGCCGATACACCTGCTGCCACGGCTCGCCGGTCATTGAGGCGGTTTCCAGTGTTTCGTTGCTGACACCAATCTCGATGCGCTTACCGGCAGCGTTGGCTTCCTTCAGCTCATCAATGGCGCCACGTGCCGGGCCGATCCAGATCGCATGGCAGTAGGCTTTGCGTTTCGCCGGGTCCGCGTAACCTGGCAGGCTGATCAATCCACGGGCCACCGCCTCATCGATCAGCAATTCCCGGCTGGGCTGGCAAAAGTCACAGATCAACCACCAGCGGCGCAGGCTGTAAAAACGCCACGCCTGCAACATCGCCGCACGGGCTGCGCTATAGCTGCTGCTGTAGTGGAGCAACAGTTCTTCCATCGGTTGCTCTAAAGCAGCGCCGATTTCCTTGACCACTGCCGTAAAGAACGGATCGAATTGCGCATTAGGCCGCGCAGGATTGGCGATTACCGGTTCCTCACCTTGGCCCAAGTCAACAATTGCCCCCTCGCCCAGCGCCAGATCGCCATCTGCAGTGGTATCACCTCCAGCGCCTTCACCTTCGTTAGCTAATGCGGTCAGCGGTAAATTCCCGACCTGAAAGTCGTTGGTCTTTTTGATGAACACCGTGAACATCGCCGAGATCACCGCCGCCATCAGCTCGGCGCTGCTGTAGCGCTCCAGCTTCTGCAGCGGTTCCAGCACCGGAGCCAGGTAAGGCGCTCCGCGCTTCTGTCCCGGACGCTCCTTGTCGGCCATAACGTGCATGACGCGGCGCCTGCCCGTCGCCTCGCCAAAGGCTGGCAGACGCTCCCATTTCAGCGCTTGGCCGGCGGTGTATTCGTTGGGGTATCCGGTGCAGACGTGATACGCCAAAGGCGCCCCCAGCCGGTCAAACTCGACGCCGTCCACGAGGTTTGCGCCGTCAAGTTGCCCGGCTGGATTGCAGACCCGGTCCGATTCGATCAACTGCAAGCGCGTGCTGAAGATGCAGCCGGGGCGCTCATCGTCAGGACTGGCAATCAGCACGTCACCACCCACCATGGACGAGATCAATACCAGTGCTTGTAACTGGTAGTGGTTGAGTGTCGCTTCGGCATCGCATTCGCGTGGATCATCGGCGTACAGCGACCACAAGCGATCAAGCTGATTGTTGATTTTCTCAGCCTGCGTCTCGTCGAGACCTAATGCGTCATGATCGATCTGTGACCGGCAAACCAGCCCGGTTCCTACAACATTGGTGCGTAAGCGCGTGATCGCCGCACGGGCTATCAAGTGATTGCGCATGGCGTCTCGCGAGCGAGCAACCAGCATTCGACGCTCGTTTTGGTCGAGATCTCGACGCGGACTGCCGAGACCGGGAATCCAGCTGGCCATGCTGCGCAGTACACGAGAAGCCCCGCGCCAACGCGTCTCAACACCGCCCCCTCCCCCTTGGGCGACGATAGGCCTGGACTCGTTTGCTGACTTGGCGAGTTTGAGGGCCTCGCGCATCAGCAGCTCGGCCGGGTCTTTTCGAAAAAATCCCATAGTCAGATCTTCATGTAGGAGACACGGTTGCGGCCACGTCCCTGTTGTTGAGCCTGTTCCAACGCGACCTCTCTGGCGTACTGCTGCTCCAGAAGACGCAAGCTGTTCAGCTCTGCGCGATAAAGCTCGCGATCTGCACGGCGCAGGCGCTGGCCTTTTTTCAGGACGTCAGAGATCGCCGCCCGGACTTCCGCGAGGCGCTGTTGTGCATCTGTCATGTGTGTTTCCTTAATAGCCCGCGCGACTTCGGGTGCCCCGCCCGCGAGCGACTGCTCGGCGCGGTACCGGTGCGACCGGTTGTTCAGTACTGAACAGGGTTGGCTGCAGCAACTGCTGCTCCAGCTGGTCCCATTCGTGATCGCGTAACAGATGAGTTTTCAGGCTGCGAGCGGCGTGCAAGGCATACACCTCGCAATCCAGCGCTTCGTTGCGACGGCCGGCTTTCTTTTGCCAAACCATTTTGCTGGGATTGCGCGGGTGCGGTGCTAGGACTTCGTTAGTGAGTTGCTCGTAGTAGTCCGAGCGGATCTCGCTGTACCAATGCATGCGCCCCGGTCCGGCACCTTTGAGGCGCAGCCGCCCATCAATGAGCGTCTTCGCTTTGTGCGTACCGACGATGTGGACTCGCAGGCCGTATTTCGCAGCCTTGGTGTTGTCCTGTGAGGTATCCACCGACTGCGGAGGCTTGGTAAAGATCTCCTTGTCGCGACTGTCGATAGAGGCGCCTTTGATCGCCATAACGTTGTAGCGTTGACGATCCCGCACGTAGGCATACACCGCGTCACTGGTATTGCCGTCAGAGCTGTCGATGCTGACCGCCGATACCGCCAGTTGCGCACCGCTTTCGACCGGTATGGGTTGAGAAATAACCCGATCCAGTTCTTGCCAGACGGCGTCATGGGGATCGATGGGGTTGCCGTGAAGCTCACCCCAGTACAAGCGCCACGACTCTTCGCCTCGTCCCCAACCGATGATGGTGAGAGCGAGGCGGTCGCCTTGGACGTCAACGCCAACGGTGATCAGCAGGACACCTTTCGGCGCTGTCAGCTCCGCATAAGGCTCCGCACGCTTTTCCAGCTCATCGGTCTTCGGTGCATCGCTCTGATACTCGTAGCTTTCGCCCTTGGAGCTGTTGACGAAAGCGATCATCGGTCCGATGTTGCCTTGTGAGGCCGCGTGTTCGGCCTGGAGCTTTTTCTCCATCAACACCTGGAAACGCGATCCCCAAAACGTCGCGTACAGCTCGTTGAGGATGTAACCGGCGATCCCCCGAAATTCTGCTGTAGCCGACCAGCGCCCGTGCTTGAGGTTGGCGTTCTTCTGGTTGTCATCCCAGATTCCACCGCAGTGCGGGCAGGAGTAGAAAGTTTTCTCCGGCCGCTTCTTGCCGTATACCTCATGCAGGTATTCCGGATCCTCGTCGCAGTGCAGGTTGTCGAAGCTCAACGCGTGTTCTTGGCCGCATTCGTGACACGGCACCAGGCCGACGCGCTTGTCGGACAGTTCCAGCTCCGCATCAATGGCGGACAAGCCCTTGATGGTTGGTGTACCGCCGATGATGATCTTCGAGCGGCGGAACGTTTTCAGTCGTTCCTTGGCGAGCTTGATACTGTCGCCCTGGCCTCGCAGGTTCAGGTTGCAGTCGTCCGGCTCTTCAATGGCAACTCGCGGCACCGGCGTGGACTTCACGCTGGCCGGGCTGTTGGAACCCACCATTTTCAGGAAGCCGCCAGGGAAGCGCTTGAAGTCCTGTCGCTGCTGTAGCTTGCGGCTTCGCAGGTCGACTTTCTTGCGCAGGCGCGGCGTGGCTTCGATCATCGGTTCGAGCTTTTCACCAACGTACTGCTTGGCCGCCTCGGCCTTGGGAAACAGCACCAGAATTGGTGACGGATCAATGTCGATCCACTTGCCCAAGGCGTTACCCAGAACACCCGACGTCCATGCCACCTGCGCCGACTTGCGTCCGACGATCTCACTGACAGCGGGATCATCCAGCGCTTCCAATGGACCGCCGGGCCAGATCAGGTGAGGAGTAACGTCAAAGCGATATTTGCCGGGGCGCGCAGCCTCTTCCGGTGCGAGCCAGCGGTACTTGTCCGCCCACTCGATAATGCTCATGCGAGGCGGCGGCGCCCATTTGCGGCAAGCGCCGCGCAGCGCTTTAGTCGCCGTCTTCCTCAAAGCCCTCCGTATCGTCCGGTTCGTCAGAATATCCATCTGACGCGGCATCATCCTTGTCATAGTCAGAAAGCCTCCTCAGGATGGCTTCAATGGGGTCACGAATCAGTTGCTCGTCGACTTCCACGTCGTAGCGCGCCGAGAGTTCGGCGGCCAGCACATCGGGGAAAGAGTTGAGCAGCTCCACTTTTGCAGCGGTGATCATTGCTTCGAAGCGTTCGATCAAATCAGCAGCGATGACCACCTCGCCAAGATCCTTGGCCATCGCGAGTTCTTCACGATCAGCTCGGATCCGGTCGAGGCGATCGCGGGAAGATTCTTTTTTGCCGTTGAGTGCGGCTTGGTGCATCAGCCACTGAATCACGGCTTCGGTGTCGTATTGGTTTTCGTTGCCCCGACCGAGGCCGAACTCGGTCACTGGCATGCCGTCGTTCTGCCATCGGGTCAGGGTGCGTTCATCGCGACCGACGATCTCGCTCAAGTCGGCCTTGCTGACTGTCTTTCCCATGTCTAACCCTTTGAAAAGACGGACATCCCTGTGAAATTCTCAGCTGCAGAGATCCCGCGAGTTCGCTAACCCGTGTAGGGGGCGGCCCTCAGGGAGGACCCGGAAAAATGGCGCCCCCACCCGGCCACCGACCTAGCTTCGGTCGGTCGATGCCGACTCCGAAACGCCCAACCGCTTGGCGGCCCAGCGTTCGTACAACCCGATGGCCACATCAGCACCGGCCATTGCCGTCAGGCAACCCAAGGCGCCCGCCGTCCAGATCGACATGCCAGCGGCGATCATCAGCATCATTGCCGACACCCCGCAGACAATGCAGGCCCCGGATCGAAGCGCGAGGCGGCGCAACAACGCCCAGCCCCGCGCCCCATCCTTGTCGGCCCGCCACATCTCCCCCGATACGCCGCCGACTAGAGCCAGGACGATCACTAACCAGATCGGCATCTCTGCCAGCGCTTGTTGCTCGTTTGTCATCGCCAACCCCTAAACGCAAAAACCCGGCGCAATGGCCGGGTTTGGTGGTGTGGTGCCTGCCGCTCTCTGCGGTCGCACCTATCGAAGATGACTACTTTTTACAGGTCGATTCCGGTGGCAGCAACCCCGGTTTAATGCCACCCGGCGAATATGTGGGTAACACCGGGTGAACGCCTAGCGAATGTCGGTGAATATCCCACCCCGGCATTCTGTTGTTTCGGCGGCGTCCCATCTGTCCCACCATTCGGAATCGAAGTGGGACGCCTGAGAGCGCCTAAATTCGGGGCTTCGCCCCACTGTCCTACTTATCTCTCTCCTTTCTCGTGTAAAGGAAGAATCTTAAAGAACACGCATGCGCGTAAAACGCGCGTACTGCTGCCCGCTACGCTTACACGGGCGGGAGGCACTTTGTAGCGGGACGGTGGGACAGCCCAACAACGACAAGGCCCGCACCTGTCCCACTGCATCAAAACGCAGCGGGACAAGACGGGCCAGTGGGACAGCAACAGCCGGACGATTGCCAGGGGTCACGCAGCCAACCCCATCATCACGCCGAAGATCTGCAGGTGTGCCTCATGCAAACGCTGGTAGTACGTGTCACGGCCACAACCGCAGTGCGCGTACCGCAAGCGCATATCAACGTCGAGTGTGCAGTAATGCTCCCGAACAACCGTCACCAGCTCGGGCGCCAGATGCTTGGTCACGATCAGCTCGATGTCGAGAGAACTCTCCAGCGGCGCACGGAAGGCCCGCCGTCCACGGATCAGTTGCCCATTGCTCTCCATCATCATGGCAACCATGTTCCCCCCAGCAAGCCCCCCTTTCGAATGTTCGGAATGCAGCTCCTGCGCCCACAACCGAAGCAGCGAATCGATCTCCTTAATCAAAGCAAGGCTCCTCGAATACTTCGCGCTTCAACGCCGAGGCGCCTCCCCACCCTGCCGGCTTCTTGTAAGCCCAGGGCCGCTGGCCACTCTTCACCAACGGCGGCAACCGCACACGCCGCCACCCCAAGCGATGCATGATCGCCCCGACCCGCATCTGCTCCGGCTTGCCCCAATGCCCATAGTCCAACTTCAACGCACTGGTCAGCACGTCGCTGCCGGTGGTGGTCTCGCCAATCTGCGACTCTTCCAGCCAAGTCAGAATCGGCCCTTCCCACTCGTCCACCACAAAGCGCTCGTCCTGCTCCTCGCCGAACATCGCCGCCTCATCCAGCGTCACCCACCAGAGGTCACCCGCGTCGTAACAGAACACCGCTTCAGCCCACAGCTGATCGCGGATCGAACGCAACAGCTCCAGATCCACCTTGGTACACGCCACTGGCCAATAACGCCGGTTACCGGTCGCATCCTTCAGGTACTCGTCCTGGTTCGTCGTCCCCACGAACACGCACTGACGCGGCACATCCATCGTGCGACGGCCGTAGCTCTCTCGGTAGGTATCGGTCGATGCAGAGAAAAACTGCTTGGCCTTGGTACTCTCGGCCTTGTTGAAACTGTCCAACTCGCCCAGCTCGACGATCCACTTGCCCCGGATCGCCTGAAAGCCATCTTTGTCGCCGAGGGCGAACGGCGTATCCATGAACCATTCGCCCCCGAGAATGCTCATCGCCGTCGACTTACCGGCGCCCTGCGCACCCTCAAGAATCATCACCGAGTCAGCCTTGCAGCCCGGCTTCATCACCCGCGCCACAGCCGACACCATCCAGCGCTTACCGACCTTGCTCGAGTAGTCCGTAGCGTTCACGCCCATGACATCCGTGAGCCAGCTTTCCAGGCGCGGTACGCGATCCCACTCTAGCTTGCGCAGGTACTGTCGCACCGGATGAAACGCATGGTCATGCGCAACCACGCTCACCGCTTCGATCACATGCGACGCCTTCACCCGCAAGTTATACTGCTGCGCGAGCCACTTCATCACCCGCACATCATCAATGTCCGCCCAATCGCCCGTGCCGCCGCCATACGGCGCCGCACGCAGCTTCACGATCTTCGAACTGAAAGCGCTGTAACTGATCACCCCGGCCCAGCGTTCATCGTTGGCCAGGATCAACTCGACATTCTGCATGTGCGCAATCAACGCCCCGCTTTCACTCCGAGCCAGCATGTCCTTCCAGCCACCAGCGGCAGGGGGCTTGACCACTGCCAGCACCTGACGGCGCACAGCCTCCAAACCTTCGGCTACATGCAGATCGTTGAAGTCGGTCCACTTAATCTCCCGCTCCCCAGAAAAGATCGGTGCGACCACCTGGCCACCGACGATCAGCGCCGCGTTGTTGGCCTTCTCTTCACCAGGGTTCCAGGCATCACCGTTCGGCTTCGTAGTCTTCCAGTCATCGTCCCGGCAGATGATCAGCGGGCAGCCGGCGAAACGCTCACGCATCGCCTTGCACACCACCAGCAAATTGCCGGCGTCAAACGCAATGGCCACCGTCAGCGACGTCGCCATATGCAGGCTTGCGCCGGTGGCGTAGCCCTCACACACCAACACCGGCTCACCCGGATCCGGATGCGGACCGATCAGGTGAAAAGCGCCCTCCTTCGACATCCCATAGGGCCAATAGGTCTTGTCCCGACCGGTGTCTTCCTGTTTGGTTGGATACACCACCTGCAAGCCGACAATCTCGTCACGCACGTTGCACATCGGCACCAGGAACGCACCAGTGCGTGGTGCATACCGAACACCGATACCAACGATCTGCTTACGATCCAGATAGTCGCTACGGCCCTTCTCCGGCATGCGCTTGAACATGCCCGTCGCTCGCTTGGCTGCACGACGTGCCGCACTGGCCGCAATCTCTGCAGCGCGTCGCTTGGCCTCCTCCTGCCGAGCGCGCATGACCTCACGCTCTTCCGGCGACATCCGCCCAGCCTTGACCTTGATCTTCTGCGACTCACCCGAACGCCAGTCACCGAACGCGCCGAAAATCAGCGTCTCGCCCTTCTCGGTGCGATGCTCATGGGCGATGTACCAGCCGTTCTTTTCCTTCCCCTTGTCCTGCGCTGTTTTGCACCGGGTGAGCTTGCCGAACACCAATGGCTGCGCGGGCTCAAGGCCGTAGTCGACGAATTGCCCCAATACCTCATCCAGCATGGCGAGCCCCCTTCAGTTCCGCGAGAGAGAGGCATCCCACGCATTGGGTGCAGCCGGGCGACGCCACACGGCGGGCCTCCGAGATCGGGTCATCACACGTTTCGCAGAACAGAAACGAATGCGCCGCCAAAGCGGGTTTGGCGGCGTTGCGAGCAGCGAGCGCTTGATCGATACGCTTTTGCACCAGGTCATTAGCGAAGTCAGCGATATCAGCCACGATCAACACCCCGCGTCGTCTGGTTGACATACGTGGCGCGGTTGAACATCCCCAGCAAGCCCTGAATTCCACGAAACACCTGCAGGCGAATCGCGGCCAGTTCCTCATCAGTGACGACACCATCACCAATGCTCCTGGCCCAGGTGTCCGCCAGATCTGCCACCTTGCGAAAGTATTCCGCGATACCGGTGGTCAACGTTTCGGGCATGTCATTGGTATACGCCTCGGCCAGCTCCTGCCAGGTCGTGTCACCGACCAGCGCATGCACCGCATCCAGAATGCGGCGATCCTTGGTCAGCTCCAGAATCTCGCCGAACTCTTGAATGTTCACCGTGTGGCTTGGGTGGGTTGGGGAAAGCTTGTGCTGCAGCGTGGTCGCATTTCGGCCGGTGGTGGCGGCTATAGCAGCGGCGCCGCCGGGGTAGTCCCGTGCAGCATGGTAAAGCGCAAGATCGAGCGGCAAAACTTCCCGCTGCGCCCGGTCTAGAGAGCTCAGAATGATACGGCTCATGGCATTAATCCTTGTAAGTTGCCAGTGCCGCGCGGCGTGCAGTGGTGATACATTTGCCGCGTGGCTTGAAAGGGCCCAAACGCCGGCTAGATCTTCGGGATCGACACCGGCACCGTGCCGAGGCGAACAATCCGTTGTTCACCCCTGGCGCAACAGCTGCCCAATCTGTGGTGGAAAAGGCAGCAACACCAAGGCTTCCGAGCCTTGGAAAAGCGCGATAAAGAGAGGTGGTTGCATGTGGTGTGCCCGCCTACCTTTATCGCGACCCGACAGCGCTGTGGTGGTGCGTGCCGGGAGGAACTGGGCGGCCTTTGGGTCGCCTTTTTTCTATCTACGCTGCAGCTTTCTGGGGAGCCGATGCGTTCAGCAGCCAAGCGGTTTGAAAGGCGTTGCCTTTCCGCTCCGCGGCACTAGCCAAAAGCTCAGCGTATTTGGTTTCACCGGTGTAATCCGTTCGCGGCAGGCAGCCAGCTTGGCGCCATTTGTTCAGAGCCTGATAGCTTCGATTGCATATCTTGGCGGCGGCCCCAATGCCGCCTACTGCTTCAAAAGCAAACGCAATCGCGCTTGGAAAATCTGTGGGGTCCAGCATGACAACCTCCATTTATCAACTTGCGGTTGATGTTACAGATCAACTGACTATTGCGCAATCTTTGTGAGACTCTCAACCCATGGTTGATAAAAATTCTCTCCGCGCAGCGTTCAGCGAGCGCCTACATGAAGCTCTCGATGATGCCGGTGTGCGCCGCCGGGGTCGTGGTGTGGATATCCATCGTAAGTTGAAAAGTATGGGAGTGGAGAAAACCACACAGGCAGTCAGCAAATGGCTGAATGCTGAAGCAATGGCCGAAGCAGACAGCATGGCTGCGCTTTGCTCGTGGTTGAAGGTACGCCGTGAATGGTTAGAGTATGGAGTGCTGCCAAAGGAACAGACAGGCGGGAGGAATGTTCATCGGATGATCTCAAGCAATGAAAGTAATATCAGCGAAATCAACCAGCGCTTTGGGAAAGTTCCTTTAATTTCCTGGGTACAGGCAGGTGCGTGGTGCGAAGCAGTCTCAAATATTGACGACTACGATACAGCTTCATGGCTATCTTGCCCCGTCCCCATTAGCAATCAAGGTTATGCCTTAAAAGTGCTCGGAGACTCAATGACGAATCCTGGCCCAGGGCGAAGCTATCCTACTGGCTGTATTATTTTTGTTGATCCCGAGGCAGAAACTAAAACAGGCGATAGAGTGATTGCCAGGGTTCCACGTACCAATGAAGCCACTTTCAAAATTTTAGTATCAGATGCCGGACGGCAATTCTTGAGGCCAATCAATCCTCAATATCCAATAATTGACATTACTGAAGAGACACATATTTGTGGAAAGGTTGTAGGTTCCTTCATCCCTGAATAGGAGTATATCCTCTTAGGTTCCTACAGAAAAACCACCATAGTTATCTAGCACTTTCAGGACACCTTCATAATTATTGTGCCGCCGCCAATTCCAGAACCTAACGTCACCAACTGCGGCCGAATAAATATACCTTAAAAACTGCGACGGCAGCTGTGGTGCGTTACACAAATAAGATTTACCCTCAGAATTCATATACCAAACATAGCCATTACTCGCATCCGCCTTTTCATACCGGCCGTTGCAGCTAACTTTAAAGTCAACCTCATCAAACAAACGACTCTCGAATTCTTCTGACTCATATACACAGTGTATATGAGCGTGAACGATACACCCGCCAGAGTGGCTTGTAGAAACGCCCGCACCACTCTCAAAAAATACAAGCCGTCTTCCAAAATTCGCTGAAGCATATGAAATCAATTTTTTTGTAATTTCATCTACTTGCTCAAGTTCCGAGACAGAAAGCACCGAAAAATTATTCACATGCTTCTTAGGTACGATCATCACATGTGAATCATTCAGCGGACCAAGGCTCGGAATAACTACAAAATCCTCACTTGCGTAGATGATATTTTTCCCGCTCGATATTAATAATTGATAGCGAGGATCACACCCTTCGAGCATCTGTAAGTTAAGCTCTCGACAGACATTACAACTTTTCATCATTAGCACTCGAATTCTGAGTAGAATTACTTTCTCGATTTACGTCCGAAGTATTGCTTTTCAATTTTGGCAGAAGGTCTTCTGCCCATGCCGCCAAACGACTTAGCACCAGATCAGAAAAATATCCAAACAAGAAGCAAATCGAGAATGCTGCACTAGCCCCAGCAGAATTTTTCAACACAACTGGGAACAAACCCGAAGCAACCAAAATATACGTTACAAAGGCGACCAAGCTGGAAAGAAAGGGAGTCAAAACTCTCCAGTAAAACTTATGACATTGCCACTTATACTTATGTTGGTCATTCTTGCCTCTTGCTGTAACCCTATAGAACCACTTTGTGTCGTATACCCAACCACCTAAAAAGCCACCAAGCAATGCAAACACAAAAACCTTATTCCTATACTCCATAGGAATAAACTCAAATTGAATCAACAACATCAAAACTGCTACTGCGAGCAATAGTCCAAGCAAGTAAAAAAATTCGAATGTTATCTGAGTTTCATCTTTTTTAAAAAAAGGAACGCATTCCCGCCCCTCTCTCCCATCACTTGCCTGAGTCCCGCTATCCGTGCTATCTACCGATGGCTCTGACATCGCAGCATTCCTTTCGCCAAGAATTTAGTAAATTTAATCACGTATTTTCGACTATCACTATGCCAGACATCAATCGGTATTTATGGCCACAACGGCCATATACATAAATAGTTGTTCGTACTCGAATCAGTCTCATAGACAAAATTCGCCAAAAATCAACCAATGGTTGACATTTAACAACCAGCAGTTGATATTCGTCTCACTCTTCCACCACAGAGCGAGGCAAAACCATGCACACCACAGCAACCCTGCACGTCCACCCGGCCGCTGCTGACCCCTTCCGAATCTTCGAAATCCGCCGCTTAGCCCGCGAGAGCGGCTGCTCGTTTGTCACCAGCAAACCGAAGCAACAAGCTCGTAGCGCCCCCACCCCATTCGATCCGAACGGCGGAGGGCACGCAGCATGATCAAGTACAAAATCGACAACCGCACGCTGCAGTTGCTCAACGCCCAGGTCAACCTGACCGAGACCTTCAACCACGTCCTCCGGACAGCGCCCAAGCGTGAATGCCTGGCGTTCCGTCTCAAGGTCGAACGAGGTACGACCGAGAGTACCTTCGTCGTCGAGCTGGGCAGCGAACGTCACACGCTGACCCTGCAGAACGACAAGAAAACGCACCTCAAGCTGGCCGACTTTATCGAAGAGATTGCGAACGGCCCGTTCGATGCAAACAACACCTGCGACCTAGTGCACCGCCCGCACGCCAGCCGTGAATATGGCCGCTTCGAGGTCTCCGACAAGCAACGCGTGTTCGAGCTGGTACGCACCGGCGGCGTGCTGAGCCTCGACATGGGCTTCGATTACGCCTTGCAAGTCGCGGTGCATCGCACGCAATCGCGCTCAGGTGTCACCACCATCCTGAGCATCGGCAACAAAAGCCCGCACACCCGCTGCTTCACCGCGTACGGCACCGATGTCGAGATCTACGGCAAGGTCACCGAGTCCATCAACCACCTCGCTGCAGCGGCCACCCCAGCCGCGCACGCAGCATAAGGGGGGCGCCATGGAACGCAACCTCGCCCAAGCCGCAACCCAACTCGGCCTCACCCGGCCAAAGCTCATCGCTCGCATGCGAGAAAAAGGCCTGCTGAACGAGAGGAACCTACCGGCCTACCCCAACCGCGACCGCGATTACCTGCGCATCAAGGACGGCCAGTGGTACCACGACCAGCTCGGCATGCAGTACAGCCAGTCGACCAGGGTGAAACAACCCGGCATACGCTGGCTGGCCGAACAGTTGGGCATCGACCTGCCTGCCATCCCGGCAGACAACCGTGACGTGGCCTAGGGAATACGCCCGCCAGATCATCGCCATGCGGACAAGAGAGGAGCGCAATGCCGCGCTCCTCGAAGTGCCCGAGCATCTGCGCGAGCTGACCAGAACCCACTGCCTGAACGCCTGGAACCACCCGGCCCGAAAACAACGCAAGGAGGCCCAACAGAGCCATGAGTAACACAGCACAAAACCCGCTGCGCCTACACCCGGCACCGGAGTCAGCCACCGTCGAGCTGCTCTTTCGCACCTTCGGCGACGTTCTGATCCCGCTAGACAGAGTTCGCGAACGCTACTTTCGCAACCTCAACGAGCAATCGTTCGCGGCCGAAATCAGCAGCGGCCGCATCCAGCTCCCCATCACCACACTGGACACCAGCCGCAAGGCACCGAAGTACGCCCACATCCGGCACGTCGCCTCACTGATCGACATCCGCGCCTACAAGGCCGACGAAGACATGCAGCGACAGCAGGACGACACCAACGAGTAACACCCACAAACCGAATGGCTGCCACCACCAGCCTGCGACATCACCAGGAGCACACCACATGACTGCAATTCAAATCTGCGCGCTGATAGCAATCGTCCTAATGACCGCCGGCATTTACTGGCTTGCCTACCGGAACGGGTTCAGCAACGGCCTCACCGAGGGTTATGCAGAAGGCTACAGCGAAGGCATAGCAGTTCAGAGCGCTGACAAATCTGAAGAGATCCGCAACCTCACGCTATCGCTCAAGCAGGTTCAAAACAAACACGAGCAACTCTACGACTTTTACAAACGCGCCTTAGAGGCCGCGCAGCTTGGAGAACCTGCACGGATCTCCCTGCTGGAGATTGCAGAACAGTTGCGGATCGCAGCCGATACTTTCGCCGCCTTCCGCACGGGTAAAAAACTCGAACGCGAAACCAGGGCCCTGCGCGAGCAAGCGCTGGCCATGGCCGACCTTCTTCAGATTGCACATGAGGGAGAGGTCGCATGAACGGCACACTCTCCTACTTCGGACCGACTCATTATCGGATCTCAGAGCAATGCGGCGAGCAATCTCACGTACGAGCACGGTTATCGACCGCGTTGCTCTGCGACAGCGCGCGCGTCGACACCCAAGAAATAAAAAGCCTCTGCTGCGCAGCAGCAGGCATTAGTGCTTTTCCTCAAGCCGCTACCGAGGCACTTCCCCCCCAAGAAAAGCTGCGCCGGGCAGCGACACCCAATGCAACGCTGACCGCTCAGCAACGCTCGTCCGCGCAGCTTGCTGAGGGGTATAAGCCCGTTGATGACGATGCAGACTTATCGCTGCCAACCTATCACCTGGACAAGATTCCAGAAGACAAGATGGCCGAGTTGGTCGGTACCACCCGCCGGGCGTTACAAGGTAAGCGTGCCAGAGGCGTTATCCCCAAAGGTGTTTGGAACACCATCGACAACCGCATTTACTACAGCATAAGGAGATACGAGGCATGGCTAGAAAGCCAATGGGATTGCCCACCGGAGTTGAATTTGCTGGACAGTCCGTCCGCATTCGCTTCACTTGGAACGGGCAACGCCGTTGCGAAACCCTCCCCTATCCCCAAACGCCGAAGGGGATTAAGGCTGCCGCCGACCTACGCGCTAACGTAACCAGCCTGATCAAGCATGGCGTATTGGATGATCAGCGCTACGCCGAACTGTTCCCCAACTCCACCTATGCCAACTACTCGGCGACTCCCCGTTTCGGGGAGTACGCCCAGGAGTGGCTCAACAGTCGCGAGATCGTGGCCGGGACACGCAAGAACTACCTTGGCTCCCTCAATCTGTATTGGATGCCATATCTGGCGATGCTGCCTATCGACAGCATCACATCGGTGATGCTGCGCAAGGTGGTAGCCAATACCGAATGGCCGACACCGGGCGTGAAGCGTGCGGCGATCCAGCGCCTGACCACAGTGTTCGGTACCGCGGTGAAAGATGGCCTGATCAACCGTAACCCGGTGGAATCCATCGAGCTGCCGGTAAAGGCCAAAAAGCCCATCGATCCGTTCACGGTTGGCGAGGCCAACCAGATCATTGATCACCTATACAAGACGCTGACCCATTCGATGCGGATCTACGCGGCGTACTTCGAGTTCGCCTTCTACACCGGCATGCGCCCCAGCGAGATCGCGGCGCTGCGCTGGGAAGAGGTCGACAAGGAAAAGCGGCTGGTCAACGTGTGTCGGATCGTCGCGGACTACAAGATCGAGGAGCGCACCAAAACCCGGAATGTGCGCCAGGTCATGCTCAATAGCCGAGCGCTGAACGCCATCGAGCAAGCCGAGCGGGTGGCGCAACAACGTGCCTCGCAGAGCCGCCGCAAACGCACCGAATCAGCCTACGTATTCCCGCCAACCAAGAACTTCGAGTTCATTCAACAATCGAGTGTGACCGACAAACACTTCCAGGCTGCACTGACCGAATTGGGGATTCGCGCCCGCCGGCAATACAACTGCCGACACACATACGCTACCATGTGCCTCATGGCGGGTATGAACCCTGCGTTTATTGCCACTCAGCTCGGTCATAGCGTTCAGATGTTGCTATCGACTTACGCCCGATGGATCAATTCCAGCACTGACTGGGGTGAACTCGGTAAGCTCGAAAACAGCTTGATTGGTACAAAATTGGTACAGACAGAAACAGTACCCCTCTGAAACCCTTATGGAATCAGCCCCTGTGACACTGGAACAGAACTACACCGCGATTCTCGGCCAATTGGGCGAGGACGTTTCCCGCGAGGGCCTGCTCGACACGCCAAAGCGTGCCGCCAAAGCCATGCAGTACCTTTGCCGCGGTTATGAACAGACGCTCGAAGAAGTCACCAACGGTGCCTTGTTCAGCTCCGATAACAGCGAAATGGTGCTGGTCAAGGACATCGAGTTGTACTCGTTGTGCGAACACCACCTGCTGCCGTTCATCGGCAAGGCGCACGTCGCGTATATCCCGAGCGGCAAAGTGCTGGGCCTGTCGAAGGTCGCGCGGATCGTCGACATGTACGCCCGCCGCCTGCAGATCCAGGAAAACCTCAGCCGCCAGATCGCCGATGCTGTGCAACAAGTCACCGGCGCGCTGGGCGTAGCGGTGGTGATCGAGGCCAAGCACATGTGCATGATGATGCGCGGTGTCGAGAAGCAGAATTCTTCGATGATCACCTCGGTGATGCTCGGCGAGTTCCGCGAAAACGCCGCGACCCGCAGCGAATTCCTCAGCCTCATCAAGTAATTTGCGCCACGAAGAAAACCGGCATTCATCGCCGGTTTTTTTTCGCCTGTGAAAAATCGGGTAAGCTGCGCGCCTTTCTCAATTTGCACCGTGAGGCTTTAAACGTGTTCGTCAAAGCGCTTCGTGTCGGCCTCGGCCAACTGGTTATCTTCATCGACTTCATCACTCGCCCGGGCAAGAAACAGCGCCCTGCCGAAACTCAGGCCCAGGTCAATGCCGCCGCGCAAGGCCTGACTCTGTATCAGTTCCATGCATGCCCGTTCTGCGTGAAAACCCGCCGCACGCTGCGTCGCCTGAATGTGCCGGTGGCGCTGAAGGATGCGAAGAATAACGAGCAGGATCGTCAGACGCTGCTGGATCAGGGCGGCCGAATCAAGGTGCCTTGCCTGCGCATTGAAGAGAATGGGCAGACGACGTGGATGTATGAGTCCAAGGTGATTATTGATTATCTGGATAAGCGCTTCGCTGCGGTCTGATGAGTATGTGGTGATGCTGATGGCCTCATCGCTGGCAAGCCAGCTCCCACAGGTTTTGTGAACGCCACAGATCACTGTGGGAGCTGGCTTGCCAGCGATGAGGCCCTTACAGGCACCACAAATCCCAGACAAACATAAACCGGCCCATGAGCCGGTTTATTTGTTTTTCAGGCCGCTTTCTCTAGCTGAGCCTGGCGCACCACCGCCGCTAATCGCTTCAAACCTTCATCCAGCCGCGCCGGATCGATATGGCTGAAATTCAGGCGCAAATGTCCAGGATTGTTATCCGGATCGGGAAAGAACGGCTCCCCCGGCATAAACGCCACATCATTGGCCAACGCCTCATTGAGCAACGTTCGCGTATCCAGCGGTTGCTTCAACGTCAGCCAGAAAAACAGCCCGCCCTGCGGCATGTTCCAGTCGGCCAGATCGGCAAAGTGCGTTTCCAGCGCCGCTTGAAAGGCATCCCGCCGCTGCCGATAGAACCCACGCAATTCGCTCAAGTGCTGCTGATACTTCTCCGTGCCGATCCATTGCAACGCCTGCCATTGACCGATGCGATTGGTGTGCAGGTCCGCCGATTGCTTGAGTTTTAGCAGATGCGGGAACAGATCGGGACTGGCAATCAGGTAGCCAACACGCAAACCAGGCAGCAGGGTTTTCGATACGGTGCCGGTGTAAATCCAGCTCGCCTTCTTCAGACGCCCGGCAATCGGTTTGGCGCTACCGCCATCGAACGTCAGCTCTCGGTAGGGTTCATCTTCGATCAGGGTGACGCCGAATTCATCGAGCAATGCGGCGACGGCAGCACGCTTGGCCTCGCTGTAGCGCACGGCGGACGGGTTCTGGAATGTTGGAATCAGATAGATGAACGCCGGACGATGCTGCTCCAGACGCTCGCGCAATTGCGCCAGATTCGGGCCATCGGGCTCCTGCGGCACGGTCAGGCAATCGGCGCCGAACAGCTGGAAGATTTGCAGCGCAGCGAGATAGGTCGGCGCCTCCAGCAAAATTTCCGTGCCCTTGTCGATGTACAGCTTGGCTGCCAGATCGAGGGTTTGCTGGGAACCACTGACCACCAGAACCTGACTCGCCGCGCAATCCAGGCCAAGCGCCCTCGCCTCTGCTGCCAACGCTTCACGCAACGCCGGTTCGCCTTCGCTCATGCCGTATTGACCGAGCGCCAGCGGCATGTCCGCCCATTCGACTTTCGGCAGCATGGCTTCGGCGGGCAAGCCGCCAGCGAACGACATCACCTCCGGACGCTGGGCGGCGGCGAGGATTTCACGGATCAAAGAACTTTTAAGGCGCGAGACACGTTCGGAAAAAGCCATGGCGGTCACCGGTAGCAAGGGATGCGAAAAATGAGTCAAACTGGTTGACTGAAATTACGACAGCTTGAGTGAGTACGTCAACATGCTTGACCTTAAAAACCCTGCAAGCCAACAACAGGCGATGGAAGCGTTTTTCTTCGGCTATCAGGCCTTCACCGCCAAGGCTGATGAAATGCTCGAGCGCCGTGGGCTGTCGCGGGTGCATCAGCGCATTGTGTTTTTCATCGCGCGTTACCCGAATTTGAGCGTGAAGGAATTGCTCGGATTGCTCGGCGTAAGCAAACAAGCCTTGAACATGCCGTTGCGGCAGTTGCAGGAAATGCATCTGGTCGACAGCGTGGCGTCCGAGGCTGACAAGCGTAAGCGGCTGCTGGAGTTGACGGCGGAAGGCGCGAAATTTGAGCAGGCGTTGCGCCGTGAGCAGGTGAAACTGCTGGAGCGGGTGTTTGCCGAGGCTGGGGAAGCGGCAGTGAATGGCTGGTTGGCGGTGAATCTGGCATTGGGGAACAGCCAGACAGTTCTTGATTGATTGGCTGACCTCTTCGCGAGCCTGCTCGCGAAGGGGCCTCCGAAGGCGATATATCCCTATCGACGGAACTTTCGTAAACAAAACCAAAAACAATATTTGCTTTATTTGTACACAAAAGCATAATCCACAGCGTGCGAGTTCCTGACCGCATGGTCAACAAATTCGCGTATGCCTCAAAGGGCCGCTGCCACCCCTCATGGGTCCGGCCCTGGAAATAACAATAAAACTCTTGAGGAGTACTCGCTGTGGAAAGCCGCAAATCCGAAGCATCGACGCTGGACCTCTCGCCACCATTACGCAGTGGTCTGCTGGAACGTCTGTTCAAACTCAGCTTGCACGGCACCACGGTGAAGACCGAGCTGATTGCCGGTCTGACAACCTTCATCACCATGGCCTACATCATCTTCGTCAACCCGAACATCATGGCCGATGCCGGGATCGATCACGGTGCAGCCTTCGTCGCCACCTGTATCGCCGCTGCACTGGGCTGCCTGTTGATGGGCCTGTACGCAAACTGGCCGGTGGGTCTGGCGCCGGGCATGGGCCTCAACGCGTTCTTCACTTACACCGTGGTCGGTACCATGGGCTACAACTGGGAAACCGCGCTGGGTGCGGTGTTCGTCTCCGGTGTGCTGTTCATGATCCTGACTTTCTCGCGGATTCGTGAGTGGCTGCTCAACAGCATTCCGGTCAGCCTGCGCTTTGCGATGGGTGCCGGTGTCGGTCTGTTCCTTGGCCTGATCGGTCTGAAAACCGCCGGCATCGTCGTCGATAGTCCGGCGACGCTGATCAAACTCGGCTCCCTGCGTGAACCTGGTCCGCTGCTCGCGGCCATCTGCTTTCTGATGATCGCGATCCTCAGCTATCACCGTGTCTTCGGCGCAATCCTCATCAGCATCATCACCGTGACCCTGGCCGGTTGGGGCCTGGGCATCGTGCACTACGAAGGAATCATGTCGACTCCGCCGAGCCTGGCCCCGACCTTCATGGCGATGAATGTGGCCGGTGTGTTTAACGTCAGCATGATCAGCGTGGTACTCGCCTTCCTCTTTGTGCACATGTTTGACACCGCCGGCACGCTGATGGGCGTTGCCCAGCGCGCCAATCTGGTCAATGCCGACGGCCGCATCGAGAACCTCTCCCGGGCGATGAAAGCCGACAGTGCATCCAGCGTCTTCGGCGCCGTGGTCGGTGTCCCGCCAGTAACAAGCTATGTGGAAAGTGCTGCCGGTGTGGCCGCTGGTGGTCGGACTGGTCTTACCGCAGTCACCGTAGGTGTGCTATTTATAGCGGCGATGTTTTTCGCACCGCTGGCCGGCATGATTCCCGCTTACGCCACCGCCGGTGCACTGATCTACGTTGCGATGCTGATGATGGGCGGCATGGCCCACATCGAATGGGACGAAGCCACTGACGCTATCCCGGCCATCGTCACCGCGATCATGATGCCGCTGACCTTCTCGGTCGCCGACGGCATCGCACTGGGGTTCATCACCTATGTGGCGTTGAAGGCCGGTACCGGCAAGTACAAGGAAATTTCCGTCAGCCTGTGGGTGCTCTGCGCGATTTTCATCGCCAAGTTCATCTTCTTGTAAGCGTCACGCGGTTCGAGCTTCAAAACAGCCTCACCCTCACGGGTGGGGCTTTTGCACATTCTTGAGTACAACAAAAAAAGGAGGAAAGTGATGAGTCTGGAAACCTGGCTACTGTTCAGTGGCGCTGCGCTGGTGGTGATCCTGATTCCGGGACCACTGTCGTTGTTGATGATCAGCAACAGCCTGAATTATGGCTTGCGGCGTTCTTACCCGGCCTTTCTCGGCGGCGTAAGCGCTTCGATCTGCCTGCTCAGCGCCTCGGCCCTGGGGCTCGGTGCATTATTGCTAGCGTCGGAAAAACTGTTCAGCGCCCTGAAAATCGTTGGCGCCCTGTACCTGTTCTACCTCGCCTGGCAGAGCTGGCAGCAATCGCGTCAGCCATCGGTGGGTGCAGAAGTGCCGCAAGCTGCGCCGGTGCCACGCTTCCGTACGCTGTTCGGCCGCGCCTTCGTGCTGGGCGCAAGCAATCCGAAGGACATCCTGTTCTTCGCCGCATTCCTGCCGCAGTTTCTCAGCGCCGAACAACCGTTCCTCCCGCAGCTGTTAGTGATGATCGCAACCTGGACGGTGCTTGATCTGCTCTGCAAGCTGGCCTACGGACTGGGTGCCCATGGCGCCGCACATTATCTGCGCAGTGGGAAAGGCCAAAGCTGGTTCAACCGGATCAGTGCCGGTTTGTTTGGTGGTGCCGGCGCGGCGTCTTTGCTCAGCAGCCATTGAAACACTGGCGGGCTCATTCCTCTTGGAATCAGCCCGCCCCGCTACACACAACCTTGAGGATCACCGGCCTCAAGCAGCGGCAACGTCTTGCATCGTTTGCCTTCAGCTCAAAACATAAATACCGCACGCAAGTGGCGAAGCAGATCATTCACTAGTCAGGAGAAGTCCAGACGGATGCGTCAGGGCAAACAACTTCCTTTATTATCAGAAAACACTGATCGAAACTTGCAGACAACAAAAACACTTCGCAACACTTAACATACTGTTATAAAAACTCCTCTCCCCTCGATACAACCACGCACAATCGCTGAACATGGGCTCACCAAAAACAGTGAAGTCATTGTTCTGTGTGGGAGCACGGAGTGACTCCCGCCTGGAAAAACCAGATTTTTCAATACTCAAGTATACGAGCTTCCACCCCCTTCTTTAATTGCAACACATCGGTTCTTTACTCGTACTACATGAAGTTATATCTCTATCAGCAACATTGCCCCGCATGCTACAGACTATTTGAACAAGGAAGTTTCAATGTCAAAAGCCACAACTGTTAAAAACACTTATGCCCAAAATGACACCGTCGAAGTGTTGGACATCGGCATGCACACCAATGAACGCACCGCCGACACGATCGACTTCGAAGCTACAGGCACCGATGTGACGGAAAATACATCTGCCTCGACCGGTCAACGAAAGCCCGGTCAACTGAAGGCGCTCGACGATCTGTTCGGACCGTTCAAAATAGGTTCGTACACCGTAACCCGCCGAGCCCTGGATGCGTTGGGAGCGACCATCGATGGCCAACCGCTGACCGGTCATAACACACAGTTTCGCCGGCCCAGTCGATCTTTCGTCAACGCCCTGCAACTCAGCTATCCCGCCATCGAAAAGCGCATGAAAATTTCCACTTTCGGTGATGACTATTTACTGCCTTCGTTTCTGTTCGAACTTGCCAATCTGCGCCCGGCCACTGCCCCGCCGGTCATCAGAGAAGACATCGCGGCAAGTGTCGACGATAGTGGATACGCAAAAAAAATGGCTCGCCTGTTGAGCTCGGCCCAAACCCTCGATTTACATTTGTCCTATTCAGCCAAACGTAAAAACCCGAGCTGGCTCATCATCAAGAACCATTCCATGATCGGCGCCAGCGTCGGTATTCAGGCTTTTGGCATATTCATGGGAATTCGCGGCATTCACGATGCCGTGAAGCGCAATGACAAGGATGAGATCATCTTCAACAGCGTCGGGATCGGCACAGAGGTGGCTTCGATTGTCACCGACGTGGCCGTGACCAAAGTTGGCCAGCGCATGATCGAGGCCGGCAATGGCGCCCTGACGGACTTCACCAAAACCCGCGCCGGGATTCGCCTGGGCCGTTCCGGCGGACTCATCGGCGGCGCACTGACGTTGCCGTTCGATATCTACAGCGCCGTCAGAGAATTCAACGCCGCCAGCAATAAAACCGGCAAAGAGGCCATGGATCATTATGTCAGCGCCGGTTTGAACATCGCCAGTGCCGCCATGACCGTCATCCTCGGTAGCGCCGCCATGGCCGGTTTTTCCTTCGCCGGCCCGGTCGGCCTCGCGGCGGGTGCGCTGATGGCGATTGGATCGCAAATTTACGGCGCGGTACGTATGGTGGATGAAATCGATGACTACATCGAGCTCACCGTTGAAGAGCGTTGGCGCACCGGATGGTTTTCCTTTGTGCCGTTGATGGACATAGACCAGGACATCAAAAATCGTTACGAACTGGCCAAAGCCAAAATCGAAACCGCCAAACGAATGCAGGCAACCGCCAAACAGATACTCGACGAGACGCAAAGGGACACCATCGAAGCCGTCGTGTTTGGCAGCTATGAAGATCGCCTGAAGAAAAGACGCGAGCGCGTAAAGCACTGGTGGGGGGTCGAAACCATGCCGATTGCCTACGTCCCGGAGGTGGTCGGCCTTGACGATACCATTGATGCTCGCGACGGCGTAACGGCTGAAACCCCTGGTGCCGTATTGGGTACCCCAGGGGAAACCAAAGGTATTTTGTGGCTGATCGGTAGTGGCAAGGACACCATCACCGGCGTTGCGCAAAAGCCCAATGCCTTTTATTACGGAGAAGGCGTAAAGGATCTGGCGGGAGGCGATAAAGATGACAGGTTCATTGCCCAGAATGCCGCGGACGACCTGGCAAGACATGTCGAAAGCAGTGAGTTTTCCCGACTCAAGGGCGGTGCCGGCAGCGACACCTTGATAATGGATGGCATCCAGTCGCATCCGATCACCGGCCGCGGCTACGACATCGATCTGGTGGCGGGTACCTTGCAAACCTATAAGCCGAACCCGGACGCGTCTGTAGTGGATGGCGAGACGTACTCCTTCAAGGCACTGCTCGAAAGCATTGAGAACGTTCAGACGCTGCAAGACGGAAGAAGCGTCGTCACGGGCACCGCAGCCTCTAATGTGATCACCTCAAGAGGCGCGGACACCATCAATGCCGGCGCCGGTAACGACTTGATTTATCTGTTTAAGGAAAACGCCGACGCATTCGGCGAATCGGGAGTGGATTCTTATCACGTGGAGTTGGCGCAGGGTTCGGTTCTCATCTCGGAAGATGGCGTAGACCAAAGTAATATCTCGTTGGGCTGGCGAATGGACCAGATCGAGAAATGGGAGGTGGACAGAAATCGTCTCTCCATCGAAGTAAGCTTCGACTTTCATTACGGCCGCAGAAGCAGAATATTCATCGACAACATATACATAAAAACAGACGGCCGTCGGGTTTTGCACAATGACAAATTGACCATCATTACCCGGGATGGGTATCACCTGAAACCGGATTTGCCTGAAACAATCGAGCACGATAATCCCGTTAACATAAGCGCAGAAAAAATCAGGACGGGACGCCCTGAAAAAACGACCATTGTCCACGCAGCAGTGTGCCAAGTGCCCACCCGGCAAAACACCCACTTTTACCTTCAGCGCTACAACCAGCACACTCAATTCATCACCGGCAGCTCCCCGGATTCCAGTTTCGGCACCCGCATCTTCCTTGATTACGATTACGCCGAAATGACCAGTGCGCATGTTGCCTTTGCCACCACCCCCTCCATTTTGAAGAACGCAGCGGCGGACAAGGACAAGATCAATGTCTCGGCAGATTTTCTGTTTTACTTCGGCGAAAACCTGTTGCAGATTGCCGGGGCCGGCCAGTATGCAGAAACGACGCTTGATGCTGCTCTGAAGAACCTCGAAGCCAGCGTTTCTACCCATGGCTATATGCTGGTATTTCGCGACGGCATATCCCATACACTGATCCTCGAAAAGGAGTACGCGGTACCTCCGGCAAACTATAAGCACAGCGTTGTCGCCAATACGCTGACCAGCCACAACTTGCGTTTCCCGCTTAGAACCAACCCCAACGCGACTTTCGAGATCCCCGAAACCTACGCGGCGGAGCTCGATTACGGCTCTTGTATCGGGTTCTTGCCTCTAACCGAACAAACGGCGATCGAAAACCTTGCAGGTGCAGGTGCCACCTATGTGATCCATTTGGTCGAGAACAGAGTATTTCGGATTTCGACGCCGGGCGGCCTGGCGACTGCCAAAACTCGGCTGGACAACTCATCCACCTGGGAAATCGACGCGACGCAAATCAAAGACTTCAAAATCGTCCTGGCGGGAAATCAGCTGTACATCGGAACGGTCACCCTGCATTTACCGCAGTACGGCCCCGAAGATCTGATTGATCAGATTTTTGTCATCGGGCCAAAAGGCGTGGTACACACCGTAGACCTGACGTTCGACCGGGTTTATATCGACAGCCTCGACGCCAGGTATTTTGACCCGCCGTCCATGGAAGATTTGCCCGAAGAGTTTTCTGCGCTGGCTCAACGCGAACTGTACGTGCGCAATGTTGCAATGAGCGACGGTACTCGAGGCAGGCTGAAGTACAACCTGGCGAACCGCAAATGGATTCTGGACAGTAACAAATCTCGGGAAATAACTTATTCGCAGCTGAACGTTTTGCGGCGTTGCGAACATCAGAGCAAAGCGCCCGCCGCCACTGTCGCTGCCCGATAATCGAGCCACTGGCAAAACGGCGTCAGAGCATAAATAAACCAGCCCTCAGCCCGGTTATCGCTTTCAGGCCGTTTTCCCAGCTGCGCCGCAACAGCCCGCCCTGCGGCGTGTTCCACGCAGGCAGATCGGCAAAGTTTCCAGGTCCGGCACCCCGCTGCCGCTGCCAAGACTTCGCGCTGGAGTTTTGCAGCGGCCGCCGGGATTGCTCGCTCCCTATTCCTGCCTCAACAATTGCATTCCTCAAGCGCAATACACAGCAACAACCCGTTGATGTACATCGTCCAGAAATCGATCGTAGTATCACGCCTAGCGTTAACAAAAACCTGCCAGAACAAGGAAGTTCAGATGGCCACCATGATACGCAAAGCGTCATTGGAAACTGCGGAAGTCGCAGATGCTGTCGTCATCACAGACATGCGTTTTGAACGCAATGAGCATAATGCTTCAACCATTGATCTCAAACACAGCAACACAAAAAGAACAAGCAAAGTAGATCAGTTGAAACTCGCCGACTCAGTATTCGGCCCGCTGCAAATCGGCAGCATCTCAATAACTCGAGCATCTCTTGATGCCTTGGGCGCTACAGTTGACGGTCATCCACTTAACGGCAAGAACACCTTTTTCCGAGTTCCCAAGCGATCCTTCATCAACTCGTTGCAGTTGAGTGCTGTCGATATTGAACACTACATGAAGACGTCAACGGGTCAAGACAGCTATCTATTGACCACACTGCTTTTCGAGATGGCCAGCGAACGCCCACTGACCGCCCCGCATTTGATAGGAGAAAATTCGCAAGTCACTGCAGACAAAGGCAATTACCGCAGCAAACTGGTAAAGCTATTAGGCTCCGCTCAGAAACTTGACCTGTATCACGCAAACTTGCCCAAACATAATCCCCGCTGGGTGGCAATGGCAAAAAGTTATGCGACGCTTGGCTCGAGTGTCGGCATTCAAGGTTTCGGCATATTCATGGGTTTGCGCGGTGTGGTGGATGCTATCAAAGCTGACAACACCACTGAAGTTGCAATTAACAGTGTGGGTATTGGCACCGAAGTCGCCTCCATTGCCGTTGATATTGCCGCCAGCAAAATTGCCTCCAATATGCTCTCGGCCGGACAAGGCGCCCTGCTGGATTTTGCCAAAACCCGTTTTGCGCTGAGGCTCGGCCGTTCCGGCGGTTTGATCGGCGGTGCACTGACATTGCCGTTCGATATCTTCACCGCCGTCAGATCGATCAATGCCGCAGAAAATACAACCGGCAAACAAGCCATGGATCACTACGTGAGTGCTGGCCTGAGTATTACCAGCGCGGCCATGACCGTCATCCTTGGCACTGCCGCGTTGGCAGGGTTCTCATTTGCAGGTCCAGTAGGTTTGGCGGCGGGAGCCATCCTGGCCATCGGATCGCAAATTTATGGCGCAGTCCGCATTGTTGACGACATTGATGACTACATCGAACTGACACTGGACGAACGCTGGCGTACAGGCTGGTTTTCGTTCTGCATGATGGAACCTGACGAGGCTGTGCAGAACCGTTATGTGCTGGCTAAAACCAGCTTGCAACACGCGACACAATTGCAGTTAACAGCCAGAAAACTCCTGGATGGCCAATTAAGGGACACCACCGAAGCCATTGTGAATGGCAAATTCGAAGTCCACCTTAAACCATCCCTGGTGCGCAAGCGCAACTGGTGGACCAGACAAGACAGTTGGGAAACGATACAAGTCCCCGAGATCAAGGGGGGCGATGATGTCATTGATGCCCGCAGCGGTATTACCAAAGACACGCCTGGCGCAGAACTGGGAACGTCTGCCGAACACAAGGGCATTCTTTGGTTCATCAGCGATGGTCAGGACTCGATCAAGGGCGTTGAGAACAAGCCAAACAGCTTTCATTACCGATCGGGAAAGAAACAGCTGACGGGGGGGGACAAAAACGATCGCTTCGTGTTTGAGGGTGCAGGTGATCTTCTGGTAGAGGATATCCAGGTACCTGAATACTCGACACTGAAAGGTGGCGCAGGCACCGATACCCTTGTCCTGGCCGGGAACATTTACACCCCCCGCGAAGATAAAAAAGGTTATGACGTCGATTTACTCGCCCAAACCCTGCAGTTAATAGAAACCGATGCATCTGCCGAAAGTGGCGAAAAACATACCCTCCACAGCCTCTTGGAAAGTATCGAAAATGTCGAAACCGTAAGTGGCGCCAACAGTGTTGTGATCGGCTCAGAACATCGCAACATTATTAATTCGCGCGGCGAAGACACGATCAATGCGGGGGCCGGGAACGATCAAATCCATCTGTCGCACGCGGGAGCAACTGCCGCTGGCGAAGCAGGTGTTGACGAATACATCATTGACCATAAACCGGGCCGGATCACTATCGTAGAAGATGGCGCAGAAGAAAGTATCATCTTGCTCAACTGGAAATATGAACTGATCGATAGTTGGCTAATCGAGGATGGCTCACTGATCATCAGTTCACGGTTCCCATTCGCGGACACCCCGAAAGGTGTGGTGATCATTAAACACGTATATAAGAAAAACGCAGACAACTTCGTTCTACAGAATAATAAGCTGACGTTCATGACCAGCGATGGCTACTTTTTAAAACTGCCTGACGCATCTGAACTGCCCGCCAGTATCGAAAACGGCCAGGGTCTTGAGGTCAAGGTCGTCGTTGTAAAAAAAGGTACTCCAGAAAGACCACTAATCCTCCACGCTTCCGAGTGCTCGATCGATCATCAACGCGAAGCGAGTTATTACCTGCCAAGGTCCAGAAAAAATACGACATTCTGGTCCATAAAACGCGCCGAGGCAGTAGTCCGTCTGCATCTGGATTACGACTTAAGCGAGCTCACTAAAGTTGAAGCGCACTTTGGTTCTGGCGAGTGGAAAAATAATAGAGAACTCTTTGCTGGCTGCGACCTGCTTTATCACTTTGGCCAAAACACGATAAAGCTCAGAGATTTTGCCTACGCGCAAGGTGGATCCGACCCCAGAAACATGACCAAAATCCTGAGAACCATGGCCGCACGTCCCAACTACCGGTTTGTGCTCATTTTTAAAGGTGGCATTACTGTCAATGCAGGTCTTACACCTGAAACCGATGTTTGCCCCCTTGAAAGCCATACCCCGTATGGCTTTGATCGTTGGCTGATGCAGATGTCACTGCCGTTGCCACGTCGCACAGACCAGACCCCTTTTGAACTGCCGGATACCAAGCCCTTCAAATTCGACAGGGCAGGATGCGGTTCGCTTTTTTCCTACCCCGAACAAACCTCGATCCAGAATCTTGAAGGCACTGGCGCCACGTATCTGATTCATCTGGTTGCCGATATCGCGATAAGACTCTCGACCCCGGGGGCACTTGCGAACGCTCCTGCCAGACTGCCTTACTCGTCTACCTGGGATCTTGACGCGACAACACTTGGCAAGGTCGAGATCAGACTGGAAAACAACCAGCTGCATGTCGGCACCTGCATTGTTCACCTGCCCGATTACGAAAGCGAAGACCTGATCGATCAGGTACGCGTCATCACTCAAAAAGGAGTCGTCCATACCGTCGATCTGTCCTTCGACAGAGTTTACCTGGACGGCCTGGATGCGCGGTTCTTTGAAGAACCCGACCCGATAAAAGCCTTGCCCGAAGCCTTTGCGGCAATGGCCAATAAAGCGGTCAAAGTGAGAAACATCATTTTTGACGACAGCCGGCCCGGGGCGCTGAGTTACAGCTTTCCCGCACACGGCTGGATCCTGCGCAGCGACAAATCCCGCGTTGAGTACTCCCGGCTACGGGTGATCAACCGTTGCAGCCATCAAGATCTCAACATTTTCAATGAGCCTGGCGCTTAACACGCCGCACATCAGGCAAACCCGTAACCACGCGCGCGCTCCGAAGTTGAAGTAATCGAACTTCGCCATCGTTTCCCAACCTGGATGTTCCGGGATGTAGACGAGTGCGCCTGAAAAATGCGGCGAGGCACTTCCGTGCGGTCCGCGCCCCCCCCTTCAACGAGTAATTTCACATGCCCAAACCACCCAAGAAAGCTCCGGTGACAGCACCCGCCGATACGACTGCTACAACAAGAGCTGTGCAGTCTGACTCGGGTAGCCGTGTTACCGCAAACCGACCTGACACCCTACTGTCGAGCGTCGATTCGTCCCCGGGATCGCCGCCTCCCGGCACCTCCACCAGTTGGTCGCCCGCCGTCATCGTCAACGAGTACAGGACCGCCCGCAGCGCAATCGCCTGGCCTCAGGACCGATTGCACGAGCTGACACCGAGCGGAGAAAACACCGGTTTGTTCACCGGACCGGATCAGAGGACATACGCACAAATCGGCAGCGAAGGCCGATTCGCCGTCGAACGGGATTTACAGGGCAACTATTACGTTCCATTGACCTTTGCGCCGGGTGTTCCCGGACCGGTGCTGACCAGGATTGAAGGCGAGGCCAGTTGGCACATTCAGCGCCCCGGCTGGCAATCGACAGAGTCTCGGCCCAGTACGCCTGCCACGCCACAAACCATCTCTTACCTTTCTCCCGAGGACGCAACAACGCTGACCAGAGCAGAGCTATCAACGGGTGGCATCCGTTACAACAAGTTCAAACATACCTTCGTCGATACGGCAAAGGGCACGGTCATGGTCCGGAAAAACCAACAAGGTGAGTATCAACTTACCTCGGTGACGAGCAGAAACTCGCCTGAGGTATTTTATGAACAGATTCCCGGAACGGTACTCTGGCGCCGAAAGGGTCCGGACTCACCAACCAGCGAGGGTCCTGCCGAGGGCGGCTCTCGGCAGAGTGGCGAAGTGGACGAATCGCAACCTGGCCCAAGCAAACGCCCACGGACCGACACCCCCGAGGATCCAGTGTCAGCGCCCGTCACCGACACAAGCGCCGCGGCCGAGCAAACACCGTTTTTCTGGTTACCGTGGGGCCATCTGAACAAACCACCGCTGGTGGAGTCCGTTCAACTTGGCTGGTTTCATTATCCCATTGTGCCCGTCGGCTCCAACCCCGCACCTAAAGTCTACTTTGTGCAGCATCCCGACTTTGCGCCAGCAGACTTCGACGCGTTCGAACATATGCTCTATACGGCGCCCTCGTTGCAGCCAGTTGCAACGTTTCGCGTAGGTAACGACCCGGGCGAAATCAACCCCGGTAAACGTTTTTTCTCTGAACCGATATCGCAGTCGGTTGCCAGAGCGTTTCCCGACTTTTCTGATCCCACTGCATATGCCGTCGCCAGGAAGCTTTTCGAACTCGCGGGCAACTCGCCAGTGATTACCGGCACCGGACTGATCAATATTCAAGCCGTCCTGCATCAGTGGAAGCAGACCCCCTTTCCCTCCGCACCGGCTTATGCCGACCCGCTGAACATGCTGGCGGTGGCGCCATCCACCGATTTCGAGGGAAAAAAACTTATCCGGATGCCCTCCCAGGTCGACAGCGAACTGGAACGGCTGACGTTCGATCCCAAATACTTCCCTATCGAGTGGAACCACTACAAAACCTACCCGACAGATCTGAACCTCAGGCGCCTGCTTGGCGCCTTGTTGGTTCGAAGCGGTTACGACGTCTTTCCCCTGACATATGAACACCGTAAGCCAACCCTGGTACTGCGGCGTGAACCCCATGACCAGGTCTACTTTCTGAAACTGGGTGCGGTGGAATATATCGGCCTGTCCCATACCCCAGGCAATGAGCTGGCAGACCCGGACTTGCCGGCCAGAATTGGCGCCGACGCGTTGCAAGCCCTGACAACCGCCACTGCACAAAACAAAGTGGTATGGCTGATCGGTGGCGTATTGAAGGTCCAGTCGAATCCCGAATCCGTGTTCATCCTCAGAGAGCGCTGAAGGTCGGTGTAAAAACTCTCGCCGGCGACGCGGCCATGAGAGTTTTTACACATCCGCTGGATTACGCAACATCGTGCGACAAATGCTGACAAGGCAATACATATGTACCGCACGCCCGGAAGTTGTTTTCCCGACAATGGCTCCTTCACCTCTATGCAAACGACTGGATCAACAATCTCAAGGAGTCATTCAATGGCAAAGCCCCCCAGGAAAGCTCCCCGCACGCTTTCGCCCGATTCGTCCGGGACACCCATCGAACACTCGGGCAATCCTCTCGGACCAACTACCGGCGAAATCACTCATCCTGCTCCTGATGCCGTCAATCTGCCTGCCGCAGCCGGCGCGTCTTCAAGCGCTTTACCAGCAATAGCCGCACCCCGCACGGTCACCGTTCACCCCTTACCGCCTGTCACTTCCCCGCGCCCGACAATCACCATCCACCACTATCCTGAGGGTTCGGGTCAATCACGTGCCGCCGGCTGGGTGTCCCTGCACTTCAGGGAAAGCCGGCAAGCCGCTGTCGCAAGTACCTCCACAAGAGAGCAAGCGCAACACTCGGGGTTTATCAACGCCGAGTTGGCGAGCCAACTGAAGTTACAGCCAGACACGGTAGAGGGGTTTCGATACGACAAGCACAATAAAGCGTATGTCGAAATGGACGACGGCATGATCATGGTGGGAAACACTGCGCACGGCTGGCGACAGACACATGCCGGGGAGGCGACTCCAACGGGTAAATGGGTTGAACGGATTCCGGGCACCAAGCGGTGGCGTGAAATCGACGAACCGCGCCACCGCCATCAAGCCGCAACCGATCCAGTGTCCACTGAAACGACCGACGCCATACCCGGTCCGAGCAATCGCTCGCAGCGAGCCCAGGAAGTCGACGTCGCATCGACTACAAACGTGCTGGTCGAGCGTCTGTCAGCCCATCAAGCAGCCGCATTGGACTTGTCCGTAGCGCAGTGGAAAAACTGGGGCAAAGCCACAAAACCGGAAACGAGTGAGTCCATAGAGATAGAGGGATTGCACTATCCACTGGTAAAACAGGTTTTACACGCCGACACCGAGCTGGTTTATCTGCAACACCCGAGGTTTAAACCCGAAGGTTTCAACGAGTTTGAAAACATGCTGCGCCATGAATCCTCGTTGCAGCCGAAATGGGCGCTGAAACGCAATGGCCAGTGGAGGGTTCTGGACAACCACGCGCCGTTCGAAATGTCGCCAACGCAATATGTATCCACCGCCCTGAGATATCTGTCCGAACATTCGGTAAATAACCTCGCCAGAGCCGTATTTAATCGCGTGTCCACGCCTGAAGGGATTGATGCCGCCGGACTTTCAGCGATGACTCTGACGTTTCGCCATTGGGCAGACGGAGTCAACGAGACGATGGCACAGCACAGTCTTTCCGACCCCTTGATGATGCTGCCCAGATTGCCCGCACGGCACCATGACCAATATGCCGGAGGGCTGCTCACGTTGCCGGCGCTTACGTCGAACCGTTTGCAGCGTCTGGACTTCGACGCCCGCCAACAGGATTCGATGCCAAGTGCCTCGAGTTCACGCGACTTGTTCGAAAGGATTCTTGGTCTGAGCGGTTACAGCATCAACCCGAACAGGCACCCGCACCCGAGTGGCGAAGACGTGATGATTTTTCACCGGGAAGGCGTCGCCGCCATTTTCGTACTGAGGTTGACCCCGGTTACGCAGACGCCCATTCCTCGTTACACCGTCGTCGGCTCCGAACTTGCCAATCCGGACTTCCAGAGCAGACTCAGCCAAGTGGAAAGACAGGCGCTGGCCGAGCATTTGAATCATTACGAAGTGGTTTATCTAGTGGGGGGCAAAGAACAGTTTTCCCCTGATAACTCGACCCTGTTCATTGTCAGAGAAGGTTGAATACACAACCCGGCATTTCTGCAACGCGTCCGCAAGTTTCTGTGGACAAGCCGCAATAAAACCTCTTGTTTCATACAGCGAGATCAAATCAATGGTCAAACCACCGAAGCGTGTGGCCGGGGTCACTGCGCCCGATATTCGCCCAAACATTGCAAGTACATCCCCCCGACAACCGGTTGAAATCCAGGCAACCACACCATTCTCCGCTGGCCTGCCGGACGCCCCATCGCATCAACCGTCAGTGCAGGTCAACAAAATGGCTGAGTTCCACTCACCGCAAGTTGAGTCAGCGCTGCGATCAATTACCTGGCCTGCCGATCAAGTACACCTGCTCCAGCGGCTCGATCCCGACAGAGGCCTGTTCACCAGTCCGGGGGGCAAGTTGTACGCCAATGTTGAAAACGAAGGACATCTGCTGGTCGAGATGCAGCACGATGGCCGCTATCGAATTCCCTTCGATTTCACCCCGCACTTGCCAGGCACCTTTCTGATCAAGACCGAACGCCAGTCCGTCTGGACGTTCGAACGGCCCAATTGGCTGGCGCACAGCTCGGAAAGTGATCGGCGAAATATAGTCACCGAGGATCTTCCTGCGGAACCCCCGATTTACCTGGCACCCGATGCAGCGGCCCTGCTCTCCCCCTCCCGGCAGACGCCAGACGGAATCCGCTACGACAAGCACCGCAAAACCTATATCGATACCGCTGAAGGAACCGTCATGGTGCGTAAAAACGCCAACGGTCAGTATCAGCAATCTTCGGCGAACGTGCGCGATGCATCCGCATTATTGTTCGAACAGATTCCCGGGACACGCCTGTGGCGCCGCAAAACCGGACAAACCGGTTCTGAACCGGAGCGTTTGCTACAGGAAAAACGCAAAGCCTCGGCCGATATGCCAGAGCTCATGGCCGGCCCAAGCAAGCGACCGCATCATGGAGAAGGGACAGACGCCACCCACGCGCTGACCGAGAGTTTGCTGTCCGCCAACCCCGACGCGATCAATCTGAGTTTCGGGTTATGGCGAAACTGGGGGCACAGTGTCCGCCCACAGCTAGGCCAGCATATCGAGATAGACGGGCAGTATTACCGGGTGATGCAACAGGACTTGAGTGCCAACCCGCAACTGGTTTATCTGCAACATCCGCTGTTTTCACCCGCCTTGTATGACGCCTTCGAATACATGCTGCGGGATAACCCGTCGATGCAGCCGAAATGGGCGGTCAAAAGAAACAACCAATGGACGGTACTGGACAGTGTTGTGCCCTTTGAGATGCCGATTACTCAGTACATATCCACAACCTTCAAATATCTGTCGGATCAATCGGTCAACTCACTCGCCAGAGCCATGTTCAATCAGGCGAACCGATCCGAAATCATCATTGCTCCCGGTTTGGCGTTGATGAACCAGGTGTTTCGTTACTGGGCTAACAGGGATCAGCGAAGAGCGCCGCGTCGAGAACTTTCTGATCCGCTTTTAATGTTGCGCCCACTTTCCGGAACTGAAGAAACCCTGCCGATTCCGTCCTCGCTGGGTGAAGGCTTGATGCGACTGGATTTTGATCCCGGACGTTTCTCTCGACACTGGAACGAATACGCCGCAGCGCCAACGGCTCCCAACTTGCGCAGGCTGTTCAGCCAGCTTCTGGAAGATGACGGTTACGTGGTCAACCAGTCGAAGAGCACGTTTGCCGAGAACGAATTGCTCTTTTACAGGGAGAAAATCGATCACGTATTTGTGCTGAAACTGCCGCCTCTTATCGACGGACGCCTGCAACGATTTCAGCCTGAGCGTTTTCAACGCAGCGAGGTCGTCGTGCACACAGCCAGCCGTGAACCAACGCCACTGTCGGCTTACAGCAGAGATAAAAAAATCAGCTACCTGCTTGGTGGAACCCAGACAGATGTTCTGGGGCAGACAACGCTGTTCATTTTCAAAGACCGATGATCAAGCAGGACAGTCAGTAATAAACCATGAATCGCTCAGAGACATTTCAATGATCAAACCCACAAAGACCACGGTTCGCCCTGCGTCGCCCGATACCTCAACTACCAACAGGTCTAACGCTGGCAATGGCAGCGGAGCCATTCCTGGCAGCTCCAACATTCTTGCACCAGGTACGAATCGACTGCCCGACACTTCCATTCCCCATGCGTCTGGCCCCCCAACTACCGGCGCCCCACATGTTGTGGTTAGTCACATTACGGACCCGGTGATCAACGAAGCCAATGCCAGACTGGCCGAGATATCACTGCCGGTATTACAAGCCCATCTGCTAAAGCCACACGGATCCGTCGACGGACTATTCGTGGCCCCGGACGGTCGGACTTACGCGCATATGAAAGACGGCAGTCATTACCGGGTTGAACTCAGTACCGCCGGTGACTACCAGATTCCCTGGCCCGCAGCGCCAGGCGTGACACCTCCGATTGTGAAAAAAATCGACGGCCAGCCACGTTGGCAAGTCGATGCACAGTGGTTCGAGGCTCATTTCAGGCGGCGCGACCTGCCAGCGCACCAACAGTCTGCCAAACTGATTTTCGTAGACCCGAAACTGGCGTCCTATCTCCCGGACAAGTACGCGTCCCCAGACGGCATCCGCAAAGGGCTGCGCGGAACTACCTATGTCGACATAGAAGGAGGAACCGTCCAGATTCGCAGGAATGAACAAGGTGAATACAAACAGGCTTCATCAACCACGACCAATGTGCCGGATGTAACGTTAGAACGGACTCCGGGGCAATTTTTCTGGCGCCGTAAACTGCAGACTTCTACAGATACACA
This sequence comes from Pseudomonas sp. TNT2022 ID642, assembly GCF_028656995.1. Lineage (NCBI taxonomy): Bacteria > Pseudomonadati > Pseudomonadota > Gammaproteobacteria > Pseudomonadales > Pseudomonadaceae > Pseudomonas > Pseudomonas sp. TNT2022 ID642. The sequence goes on from NZ_JAMDGW010000008.1 coordinate 206,819, forward strand.
ACAAGCTCCACAACCAGGCAGTTCTCGTAGCCTCAACCCGTCAGAGACGCCCGGCCCGAGCCCAAATAAACGCCCTCGACTGCCAGAGGACAGTGATCCTCTCGATCCCTTCGTGCTCATGGGCATCAGTGAACTATGGAAAGGCTGGGGAACCACGACGAAACCGCCAGCCGGCGACTCCATCGAAATCGGCGGCAGGCACTTTGCGATACTTGACCAGCCGACCCGAGCCGTTGACGCCTTCGTCTTCATCAAGCCTCCATCGTTTTCTGCTACTCGTTTCGATGCTTTCGAACAGTTGCTTCTGACTACGCCTGAGCTTCAACCCAGGGTGGCGGTAAAGGTAGTGGACAGGACAGGGCAAGGCAGTGATACCTGGAATATTGTCGAGAGTCGGCCATTTGAAAAAAGCCTGACTCAATATGTCAGTGATCAGTTCCCCTACCTTTCCGGCCCTACTGCAAGCAAAGCGGCACGGGAGATGTTCAATCGGGCCAGTCATTCAGATCAAATAAGCGGGTCCGGGATCAGTGCATTGTTCGATACGTTCAAGTTCTGGGAAAATCGTTCTATGTTCGTGGGCGATAACAGGGTCGTTCGGCAAGACTTGAGCGACCCGCTGATGCTCCTATCGCCGCTTGCGACCGACGTACATGGCTACAAGCGTATGCCGCGACCGTCCGCTGAAGATCTGCGAACAATCGAAATCAATCCGGGACTGCTCTCCGGTTCGCAACTTCGAAGGGGCGGCCGAACTACGCGGACACTTTTCAAAGATCTTCTTGCCGCACACGGTTACTCCATTACCCATGAATTTGGCGCCAGCCTGGGGGATGCCTTAGTGATCAAGCGAACAGGTGTTGACCATGTTTTCATCATGTTCATGGACAAAATTCAGAACAACACTGTTTTTCTCTCTAATCCAATTATCTGGCTCCAAAAAAGAATCTTGCTCGACAACATGGTTGCCCATGTCAAAGACGACCTGGTGGAGCATTTGCATACGAACAGGATCATTTTTTTGCTGGGCATCAACGCGCCTGTGCCAACGCAAGAACACAACCTGATCGTCATTCGACACAGCTGAATGACCTGGCAATCAACGATTACCCGGAAACACAGCAACGCGCTCCAGAGTTCTCTGGAGCGCACGCGAGCAGATCTTCACAAAACGCAGGAATAAAAAAAGCCCGCAGTGTGAGCGGGCGAAAGACCAAAGAAGCTATATGCGCAGTCGCTTCCCGGTGGGGGCAGCTGCTTGGGGGTCAGCTGCCCCGGTATGTGGAATAGCTGTAAGGCGAAATCAGCAATGGCACGTGGTAGTGATCCTGCTCGGCAGAGATGCCGAAGCGCAGCACAACCACGTCCAGAAATGCCGGTTCCGGCAACTGAACGCCACGGGCGCGGTAGTAATCGCCCGCGTGGAACTGAACCTGATAAACCCCGGTACGATAATCATCGCCTTGCAGCAGCGGCGCATCGACCCGGCCATCGCTGTTGGTGACCGCACTGGCGACCAATTCCAGTTGCGAACCTTCAACGCGGTACAGCTCGACCTTGATCGAACTGCCCGGGCAACCGTGTGCAGCGTCCAAAACGTGTGTTGTCAAACGTCCCATTGATTCTGCGCGCCTGCCTGCGTGGAGCAGTCAGACTTCGCGCCTCCCGAAGTCAGTTGAAAAGGAGACCGCACCGATTCGGAGCACGAAAAGCTGCGGCGAGCGATTGATTAAGACACTTTTCAAAAAAATTGTACACAATAAAAACGACATTTTTCACACCACCCCCGCCATTCGGGGGTTTCCTCGAGTTCTGCCAGCAACACGCCTATTCATTGAACCTCCTATCCATTAGCTGACTGGTCAGGCAGGTTTCTTGCAGGCTTACGCCAATAGCAGCAAAAGATGACAGTCGGTGAAAAATGCGAAAATTCAGGCTTACAAATTGCGAATAAAGTTGTATACAATCAGCCCATCGCTGTGACGCCAGCCTGCCAGGCCGCCACACCAATCTGTCAACGAACAAGAAGGAAGACTGCAGTGAGCGCTGACTACCCTCGCGACCTGATCGGTTACGGCAGTAACCCTCCTCACCCACACTGGCCGGGTAATGCCCGCATCGCCCTGTCGTTCGTGCTGAATTACGAAGAAGGCGGCGAGCGCAATATTCTGCACGGCGACAAAGAATCCGAAGCCTTCCTGTCTGAAATGGTTGCCGCTCAGCCGCTGCAAGGCGCGCGCAACATGAGCATGGAATCGCTTTACGAGTATGGCAGCCGTGCCGGCGTCTGGCGGATCCTGAAACTGTTCAAGGAATTCGACATTCCGTTGACCATCTTCGCCGTCGCCATGGCCGCCCAGCGCCATCCGGACGTGATCCGTGCGATGGTCGATGCCGGCCACGAAATCTGCAGCCACGGCTACCGCTGGATCGACTATCAGTACATGGACGAAGCGCAGGAACGCGAGCACATGCTCGAAGCGATCCGCGTCCTCACCGAAATCACCGGTGAGCGCCCACTGGGCTGGTACACCGGCCGCACAGGCCCGAACACTCGTCGTCTGGTCATGGAAGAAGGTGGTTTCCTCTACGACTGCGACACCTACGACGATGACCTGCCCTACTGGGAACCGAACAACCCGACCGGCAAGCCGCATCTGGTGATCCCGTACACCCTCGACACCAACGACATGCGCTTCACCCAAGTGCAAGGTTTCAACAAGGGTGACGATTTCTTCGAATACCTCAAAGACGCGTTTGACGTGCTTTACGCCGAAGGCGCTGACGCACCGAAAATGCTCTCGATCGGCCTGCACTGCCGCCTGATCGGCCGTCCGGGTCGCATCGCTTCGCTCAAACGCTTTATCGAATACGCTAAAAGTCATGAACAGGTTTGGTTCAGCCGTCGCGTCGACATCGCGCGTCACTGGCACGAAACCCAGCCGTACCAAGGGGCCGCCCAATGAGCCGCTTTCAAACCCTGCAACCGTCGAGCCTGAGCCGCGACGCTTTCGTCAAAGCCTTCGCCGACATCTACGAACATTCGCCATGGGTGGCCGAGAAGGCCTACGACCTGGGCGCGGACACATCGATCGACGAGATCGAAACCCTGCACCAGCGCATGAGCGACATCCTGTTGAGCGCCGATCACGCCAGTCAACTGGCACTGATCAACGCTCACCCGGACCTGGCCGGCAAAGCCGCCGTCCAGGGCCAACTGACCGAAGCCAGCACCAATGAACAGGCTGGCGCCGGTATTCACCAATGCACGGCCGAAGAGTTCCAGCGCTTCACCGAGCTGAACGACGCCTACAAAGCCAAGTTCAAGTTTCCCTTCATCATGGCGGTAAAAGGCAGCAACCGGCATCAGATCCTCGCGGCGTTCGAAACGCGTATTCACAACTCGGAAGATACCGAGTTCAAATGCGCGCTGGCGGAGATCAACAAGATCGCCCTGTTCCGTTTACTGACTCTTTAGCGAAGCCTGACCCGAGTGCATCAGACGCGGAGAGCACCCAGGGTCTTGCAAGCATCCCCAGCCACTTATTTAAAGGCAGACAAGAAGAATGAAAGCTTACGCCGTACCTTTCGAAAAATTCGTCAACCTGGCCGATGCCCGTCTGGGCACCAAAATCATCTCGGTCACCGATGACTGGTTCGCAGACGCCAATCGTCTGTTCCAACCGACCCCGGCCGTATGGAAGGAGGGCGTGTTCGATGACAACGGCAAGTGGATGGACGGCTGGGAATCGCGCCGCAAGCGCTTCGAAGGCTTCGACAGCGCTGTGATTCGTCTGGGCGTACCGGGCTCGATCAAAGGCGTGGACATCGACACTTCATTCTTCACCGGCAACTTCCCGCCATCGGCCTCTCTGGAAGCGTGCTTCCTGGCCTCGGGCGAGCCTGATGAAAACACCCAGTGGACTGAAGTGCTGTCGGCCGTCGAGCTGCAGGGCAACAGCCACCACTACCACGAAATCAGCAACGACCAAGCGTTCAGCCACCTGCGCTTCAACATCTACCCGGACGGCGGTGTAGCCCGTCTGCGCGTGTACGGCATTCCGTTCCGCGACTGGTCGGCGGTTGGCGATAACGAGCAAGTCGATCTGGCAGCAGCCCTGAATGGTGGCCGCGCCCTCGCCTGCTCCGACGAACACTTCGGCCGCATGAGCAACATCCTCAACCCGGGCCGTGGCATCAACATGGGCGACGGCTGGGAAACTGCACGTCGTCGCACGCCGGGCAATGACTGGGTGATCGTCGCGCTGGGTCATCCTGGCGAGATCGAGAAGATCGTCGTCGACACCCTGCACTTCAAAGGTAACTACCCAGACACCTGCTCGATCCAGGGCGCGTTCGTCAAGGGCGGTACTGACAGCCAGATCGAAACCCAGTCGCTGTTCTGGCGTGAACTGCTGCCGAGCCAGAAGCTGGAAATGCACGCCGAACACACCTTCGTCGAGCAGATCAAGGCGCTGGGCCCGATCACCCACATCCGCCTGAACGTGTTCCCGGACGGTGGTGTGAGCCGCCTGCGCGTTCTCGGCAAGGTCGCGAAGTAATGCTGAGCCTGTAGGAGCTGCCGCAGGCTGCGATCTTTTGATCTTAAAAACAAAGTCAAAAGATCGCAGGCTTCGCCAGCTCCTACAGGGAAATGCAGTGAACAGACAACGAATTCGGATAAGAAGAACAGCATGCGCACACTAACGATTGAACCGCTGAGCAAAGAAGCCTTCGCCCCTTTCGGTGACGTGATCGAAACCGACGGCAGCGATCACTTCATGATCAACAACGGTTCGACCATGCGCTTCCACAAACTGGCGACGGTCGAAACCGCTCAGCCTGAGGACAACGCGATCATCAGCATATTCCGCGCCGACGCGCAGGACATGCCGCTGACCGTTTGCATGCTGGAACGCCATCCGCTGGGCAGCCAGGCTTTCATTCCGCTGCTCGGCAACCCCTTTCTGATCGTGGTCGCGCCAGTTGGCGATGAACCTGTATCAGGCTTGGTCCGCGCCTTCGTCACCAACGGCAGGCAGGGCATTAATTACCATCGCGGCGTTTGGCACCATCCGGTGCTGACGATCGAAAAGCGGGATGACTTCCTGGTGGTTGATCGCAGTGGCACAGGCAATAACTGCGATGAGCATTTTTTCAAAGAGGATGAGCGTTTGATCCTCGCCCCCCACCAATAAGAGAAGGTCTGATCACTCGACAACAAGAGTGACAGGCGAGAGGTAAAGACTGTGGAAGCACATCTGTTGGAATGGCTGAACCTGAGCGTGCGCTGGGTTCACATGATTACTGGCGTGGCCTGGATCGGCGCGTCGTTCTACTTCGTCTGGCTGGAGAACAACCTCAACCGCGTCAACCCGAAAACCGGCCTGGCCGGTGACCTGTGGGCGATCCACGGTGGCGGTATCTATCACCTCGAAAAATACAAACTGGCCCCGCCGGCGATGCCGGAGAACCTGCACTGGTTCAAATGGGAAGCCTACTTCACCTGGATGTCGGGGATCGCGCTGCTGTGCGTGGTGTTCTACTCCAATCCAACGCTCTACCTGCTGGCTCCGGGCAGCACCCTGAGCGGCCCTGAAGGCGTGGCGATCGGCATCGGCTCGCTGTTTATCGGCTGGTTCATCTACTCCTTCCTGTGCGACTCGGCCTTGGGCAAACGCCCTGCTCTGCTCGGTTTCATTCTGTTCGTGCTGATCATCGGCGCGGCGTATGGCTTCAGCAAAGTGTTCAGCGGTCGTGGTGCGTACCTGCACGTCGGCGCGATCATCGGCACGATCATGGTCGGTAACGTGTTCCGCATCATCATGCCGGCGCAACGCGCACTGGTCGCGGCGATTGCCGAAAACCGCACGCCGGATCCGGCGCTGCCAGCCAAAGGCTTGCTGCGTTCGCGTCATAACAACTACTTCACCCTGCCGGTGCTGTTCATCATGATCAGCAACCACTTCCCAAGCACTTATGGCAGCCAGTACAACTGGTTGATCCTCGCCGGGATCGCGGTGTTGGCGGTGTTGGTGCGTCACTACTTCAACACCCGTCATGACAGCCACAAGTTTGCCTGGACCCTGCCGGTTGCGGCGGTGGGCATGATCAGTCTGGCGTACGTCACCGGCCCGATGCCGATGTCGACCGCGCCGGAAGTGGCCAAGGCGCCAGCGAAAATCGAGTATCAACCGTTGCCGGAAACGGCACTGGGCGGTGGTTTGAAACCGGCTGAAGCGGCGGCACCTGCTGCCCCCGCAGAAGCTCCAGCAGCACCGGCGCAGGCGTCGAATGCCGGTCCTGGCTTCGACAAGGTGCACACCGTGATTCAAGAGCGTTGCGCGGTTTGCCATTCGGCCAAACCAACCAGCCCGCTGTTCAGTGCGGCGCCTGCCGGTGTGATGTTCGACACCCCAGAGCAGATCCGTCAGAACGCGGCACGCATCCAGGCGCAAGCCATCACCACGCAGATCATGCCACTGGGCAACATCACTCAGATGACCCAGCAGGAACGTGACCTGATCGGTGCATGGATCGCCCAGGGAGCACAGACCAACTAAGCAGTAAAAGCATCGCTGGCAAGCCAGCTCCCACAGGGTTTTGCACTGCCTGTGTGGGAGCTGGCTTGCCAGCGATTGGCCGCAATGCGGTCCGCCTGATGCAAATAAACAGCTGTGAGCAACCCGGCAGCTGTTAATCACAAGAATAAAAAGATCCGAGGTGTTGCATGTCCGAGCTGTCCAAAGCGCGCATCCCCGACGCACCCGCCATTCAGCGATTGCCCCTTTTGCAACTGATCCTGGTCGGTTTGCAACATGTTCTGCTGATGTACGGTGGTGCCATCGCGGTGCCGCTGATCATTGGACAGGCCGCTGGCCTGAGTCGTGAAGAGATTGCCTTCCTGATCAACGCCGACCTGCTGGTCGCCGGCATCGCCACCATCGTCCAGTCCATGGGCATCGGCCCGATGGGCATCCGCATGCCGGTGATGATGGGCGCCAGTTTCGCTGCGGTCGGCAGCATGGTCGCCATGGCCGGCATGCCCGGTATCGGTCTGCAAGGCATCTTCGGTGCAACGATCGCCGCCGGTTTCTTCGGCATGATCATCGCGCCGTTCATGTCCAAGGTCGTGCGTTTTTTCCCGCCGCTGGTGACCGGCACGGTCATCACCTCGATCGGTTTGTCGCTGTTCCCCGTGGCCGTGAATTGGGCCGGTGGCGGCGCTGCCGCTGCGCAATTCGGCTCACCGATTTATCTGGCCATCGCCGCTCTGGTGTTGGGCACCATTCTGTTGATTCACCGCTTTATGCGCGGTTTCTGGGTCAATATTTCCGTGTTGATCGGCATGTGCTTCGGCTACCTGCTGTGCGGCGCGATCGGCATGGTCGACCTGAGCGGCATGGCCAACGCGCCATGGGTTCAGTTCGTCACTCCGCTGCATTTCGGCATGCCGAAATTCGAACTCGCACCGATCCTGTCGATGTGTCTGGTAGTCGTGATCATCTTCGTAGAATCCACCGGGATGTTCCTCGCGCTGGGCAAAATCACCGGCCAGGAAGTCTGCCCGCGCATGCTGCGTCGCGGCTTGCTGTGTGATGCCGGCGCCTCGTTTGTCGCTGGTTTCTTCAACACGTTTACCCACTCCTCTTTCGCGCAGAACATCGGTTTGGTGCAGATGACCGGTGTACGTTGCCGCTCGGTGACCATCGTTGCCGGTGGCTTGCTGATCGTCCTGAGCCTGCTGCCGAAAGCGGCGTTTCTGGTGGCGTCGATTCCGCCAGCGGTACTCGGTGGCGCGGCGATTGCGATGTTCGGCATGGTTGCCGCGACCGGCATCAAGATTCTCCAGGAAGCCGACATCGGTGACCGTCGCAACCAATTGCTGGTGGCGGTGAGCATCGGCATGGGCCTGATCCCGGTGGTGCGTCCGGAGTTCTTCGCGCATCTGCCGATGTGGATGAGCCCGATTACCCACAGCGGTATCGCCATGGCCACGCTCAGCGCGCTGACGCTGAACCTGCTGTTCAACATTCTCGGCGGTAAAGAGCGCGCAGCGATCAACGACTGCCACGCACACCAGCACTAAAGCAACACCGATATCCCCCTGTAGGAGTGAGCCTGCTCGCGATAGCGTTTTTTCAGTCAACAGATGTGTTGAATTTCATTCCGCTATCGCGAGCAGGCTCACTCCTACAAGGGCAAACAGCTCTGCGCCTCAAACAATAAAAACAAGAGGGAGCAACAGATGATTCGCACGCAAACCAACATGTTGTTGAGTGGCGGCCTGCTGGCCGCGAGTCAGGCCATGGCCGGCGATTTACTGCTGTGGCAGACCAACAGCCTGAGCTATCTGTACGGCAAGAATTTCGCGATCAACCCGTCGATCCAGCAGACGCTGACCTTCGAGCACGCCGACAAGTGGAAATACGGCGACAACTTCCTGTTCGTCGACAAGATCTTCTACAACGGCAAGGAAGACGCGAACAAAGGCCCGCACGCCTTCTACGGTGAATTCACCCCGCGCTTCTCATTCGGCAAGATCTTCGACCAGAAGCTCGAGTTCGGCCCGATCAAAGACGTCTTGCTGGCGATGACTTACGAGTACGGCGAAGGCGACAGCGAGGCCTATCTGATCGGCCCCGGTTTCGACCTCAAGGTGCCCGGCTTCAACTACGTCACCCTGAACATCTTCCGCCGCCAGACCGAAGGCCCACGCCCCGGCGACGGCGTCTGGCAGATCACGCCGGGCTGGTCCTACAGCTTTCCCCTGGGCAATTCCGATGTGCTGATCGACGGCTACCTCGATTGGGTGGTCGACAACGATGAGAACTCACGCGGCACCTACCACGCCAACCTGCACATCAATCCGCAGATCAAATATGACTTGGGCAAAGCCTTGGGCTGGAGCCACAAGCAACTGTATGTCGGCACCGAATACAGTTATTGGAAAAATAAATACGGCGTCGAAAACACCCACAACTTCGACACCAACCAGAACACCGCCAGCCTGCTGGTGAAGGTGCACTTTTAAGATGGCCCGCAACCGTGCCCCATACCTGTCGTCGGTGCTCTGTTGCGGGGCACTTGAGACCTGGCCGTTGAGTCAGTATTCTCCGCGGCCTCTTGAATTCGGTCTAAAAAAAAGCCCGGATTTAATTCCTGACCGAAAAGCCAACTTATCCCGGCCCCGGTCAGTACCGAGGCATCCCGAAAACACACTCAATCGACTGTTTTTCAGCAGCCGAGCGGGTGTTTTTTTGCTTTTCGAAAGCCTTGGCTCGGCTCTTGCTAACAGCAACGAAGCTGACCGATCGGATGACTTTTGCAGCAACGAAAAAAGGCGCCACACCAGAGCGCCGATCTTAAAAAAATAAACGTGGAACACCTACTTTGGGAGCAACCGAATGAAACGTATGTGCACCAGCCTGATGCTCGCGGGATCGATGCTGGCCGGCGGCCAGGCCATGGCCGAGGGTCTGCTGCAGTGGCAGAACAACAGCCTGACCTACCTGTATGGCAAGGACTTCCAGGTCAACCCGCGCATCCAGCAGACCGTCACCTTCGAACACGCCGATGCGTGGACGTACGGCGACAACTTCTTCTTCTTCGACAAGATCTTCTACAACGGTGGCAAGGACTTCAGCAACGGTCCGAACACCTACTACGGTGAGTTCAGCCCGCGCATCTCGCTGGGCAAGGTGCTCGACCAGAAGATCGAGTTCGGCCCGATCAAAGACGTCCTGCTGGCGATGACCTACGAGTTCGGTGAGGGTGACACCGAGTCCTACCTGATCGGTCCTGGCTTCGACCTGGCCATCCCGGGTTTCGATTACTTCCAACTGAACTTCTACCAGCGTCACACCGAAGGCTCGCGTGCCGGTGACAACGTCTGGCAGATCACCCCGGTCTGGTCCTACACCATCCCGGTCGGCAAGTCGGACATCCTGATCGATGGCTACATGGACTGGGTCACCGACAACGATTCCAACTCCAAAGGCGATTACCACGCCAACCTGCACTTCAACCCACAGGTCAAATACGACCTGGGCAAGGCGTTGAGTTTTGGCGAGAAGCAGTTGTATGTCGGTGTGGAATACGACTACTGGAAAGACAAGTACGGCATCGACGACACCGGTGCGTTCAAGACCAATCAGAGCACCACGAGCTTCCTGGTGAAGTTCCACTTCTGATAAAAATCAAAAGATCGCAGGCTTCGCCAGCTCCTACAGGGATAGCGCATTCCAATGTAGGAGCTGCCGAAGGCTGCGATTTTTTGCTTTAAAATGGCAATCCCAAAAACCGGCACAGCTCCTCGCGCTTGGCCAACGCATCGCGCCGCCCCAGATCAATCAACTCGCTGCAATACCCCGCCTCGAACAGCAGATAACTCAACACCCCTGCCCCACTCGTCTTGGTCGCTCCCGGCCCACGCAGAAACAAACGCAACGCCGCCGGCAACTCCTGGCGATGCCGCGCCGCGATCTCATCGATCGGCTGACTCGGCGAAATCACCAACACCTCCACCGGTGCCACACCCAACTCGCGCGTCGGCGTGCCGGCGGGCATCAAGTGGCTGAACTGGTTGAGACGCTGCAGCAACTCGATGTCGCTCTCGAGGCTGTCAATGAACGTGCTGTTGAGCATGTGCCCGCCAATCTGCGCCAGCGTCGGCTGCTGGCCGGTGTAGGCGCGCTCCAGCGGCTGCTGCGGATCAAACCCGCGTGGGTTGCCGCTGACACCGACCACCAGCACCCGGCTCGCGCCCAAGTGCAATGCCGGACTGATCGGCGCCGACTGCCGCACGGCACCATCACCAAAGTATTCGTCACCGATTTTCACCGGCGCGAACAACAACGGAATCGCCGAACTGGCCAGCAGGTGATCCACCGACAGTTGCGTCGGCACGCCAATGCGCCGATGGCGCAGCCATGAATCGATCTTGCCGCCGCCCTGATAGAACGTCACCGCTTGCCCCGACTCATAGCCGAACGCAGTCACCGCCACGGCATGCAATTGCTTGCGCGCGATCGATTCGGCGATGCCGGGCATGTGCAGTTTTTCATTGAGCAGTTCGCGCAGCGGCGAACTGTTGAGCAGCGCCACCGGCAGTTGTCGACCGAGGCCGAGCAGGCTGTGGCTGACAAAGCGGCTGGCCTGACGGATAACCCCGGGCCAGTCACTGCGCAGCACGCGATGGCTGCGAAAGCCCTGCCAGAACAAGGTGAGACGTTCGATGGCGGCGCGAAAATCCGTGGCACCACTGGCCAGGCTGACGGCGTTGATCGCCCCGGCCGAGGTGCCGACGATCACCGGGAACGGATTGTCCGCGCCCAACGGCAGCAATTCGGCAATCGCCGCCAGTACCCCCACCTGATACGCCGCCCGAGCCCCGCCGCCGGAAAGAATCAAACCTGTGACCGGTTCAGCTGGGCTCATCGCAACACTCCATGGTGCTTGTCAGTGATTGGTTCAGCGGCGTTTGGCGTACAGCTTCGGCTCGCCCGGTGGACGGCTCTTGAAGCGTCGATGCGCCCATAGATACTGCTCGGGGCAGGCGCGCAAGGCGCTCTCGACCCACTGGTTGATGCGGATGCAGTCGGCCTCTTCGGTTTCGCCGGGGAAGTCTTCCAGCGGCGGATGAATCACCAAGCGATAACCGCTGCCATCGGCCAGACGTTCCTGAGTGAACGGCACGACCAACGCCTTGCCGAGACGGGCGAATTTCGTCGTCGCCGTCACGGTCGCGGCCTGGATGCCGAACAGCGGCACGAAGATGCTTTGTTTGGCGCCGTAGTCCTGATCCGGTGCGTACCAGATCGCGCGACCGGAACGCAGTAGCTTGAGCATGCCACGCACGTCGTCACGCTCCACCGCCAGCGAGTCGAGGTTGTGCCGCTCGCGACCCTGACGCTGAACATAGTCAAACAACGGATTCTTGTGCTCGCGGTACATACCGTCGATGGTGTGCTGCTGACCAAGCAACGCTGCGCCGATTTCCAGCGTGGTGAAATGCGCGGCCATCAGGATCACGCCTTTGCCTTCGCGCTGGGCCTTTTGCAAATGCTCCAGGCCTTCGACGTGGGCCAGCTTGGCCAGACGTTCACGCGACCACCACCAGCTCATGGCCATTTCAAAGAAAGCGATGCCGGTGGAGGCGAAGTTCTCCTTGAGCAGACGTTTGCGCTCGGCGGCGGATTTTTCCGGGAAGCACAGCTCAAGATTGCGCTTGGCGATGCGCCGCCGGTCGCCGGCCACGCGATACATCAAGGCGCCCAAAACTCGACCGATGGTCAGCAACGCCGGATACGGCAACTGCACGATCAGCCATAAAAGCCCCAGACCGCACCAGAGCGGCCAGAAGCGCGGCGATAAAAATGCTTTTCGAAAACGCGGGCGATCCATTAAAGCTTCCGTAAATACAGTGGCCGCGCATTCTACATCGTTCGACCCGGCTTGCGGCCTGCGGGCGTTCTCGTTATAAGTCTCGGCACTTTTAGTGACAAGCCGTTGTATGCCGACATGAGCCAAACCGAACCGTTAGACCAAGATCCCGTATTCCAGCTCAAGGGCAGCATGCTGGCCATTACTGTGCTGGAACTGGCCCGTAACGACCTCGAAAGCCTCGATCGGCAATTGGCCGCCAAAGTCGCCCAGGCGCCGAACTTCTTCAGCAACGCGCCGCTGGTTCTGGCGCTGGACAAACTGCCGCCGAGCGAAGGTGCCGTCGATCTGCCGGGCCTGATGCGCGTCTGCCGCCAACATGGCCTGCGCACCCTGGCGATTCGCGCCAGCCGCATCGAAGACATCGCCGCCGCCATCGCCATCGACATTCCGGTGCTGCCGCCGTCCGGTGCCCGTGAGCGGCCGCTGGAAACGCCGGAAGCCGAAGTCAAAAAGAAACCGGAAAAACCGCCGGAACCCACCGTCAAACCGACCCGTGTCATCACCACGCCAGTACGTGGTGGCCAACAGATATATGCCCAGGGTGGCGATCTGGTCGTGGTGTCCTCGGTCAGCCCGGGGGCGGAACTTCTCGCCGATGGCAACATCCATGTATACGGCCCGATGCGTGGTCGGGCGCTGGCCGGCGTGAAGGGTGATACCAAGGCACGGATTTTCTGTCAGCAATTGAGCGCTGAACTGATCTCCATCGCCGGTCATTACAAGGTCTCCGAAGATTTGCGCCGCGACCCTATGTGGGGCTCGGGCGTACAGGTCAGCCTGTCGGGCGACGTGTTGAACATCATTCGGCTTTAACGGATACTGCCGCATTTTCCAAGCATCTCTAAAACGTAGCGAAAACGGCTCAAACGAAGTAGGAAAAAGGCTCAACGCCGAATTCCAGCCAAGGCTGTCCGACTGCAGTAGTTTTCAAGAGATGTTTTTCAGGGGCTAAAAAGTCCTTCTTCCTTAGGGGTGAAACACCTTGGCCAAGATTCTCGTGGTTACATCCGGCAAGGGTGGTGTGGGTAAGACCACCACCAGCGCCGCTATCGGTACCGGCCTCGCTCTGCGCGGCCACAAAACAGTGATCGTCGACTTCGACGTGGGCTTGCGTAACCTTGACCTGATCATGGGTTGCGAGCGCCGCGTGGTGTACGACTTCGTCAACGTGGTCAACGGCGAAGCCAACCTGCAACAGGCCCTGATCAAAGACAAGCGCCTGGAAAACCTCTACGTACTGGCCGCCAGTCAGACCCGCGACAAAGACGCGCTGACTGTCGAAGGCGTGGAAAAAGTCCTGATGGAGCTCAAGGAACAATTCGAGTTCGTCGTCTGCGACTCCCCGGCCGGCATCGAAAAAGGTGCTCACCTGGCCATGTACTTCGCTGACGAAGCGATCGTCGTGACCAACCCGGAAGTGTCCTCGGTACGAGATTCGGACCGCATGCTCGGCCTGTTGGCGAGCAAATCGCGTCGCGCCGAACGTGGCGAAGACCCGATCAAAGAACACCTGCTGATCACCCGCTACCATCCAGAGCGTGTTGAAAAGGGCGAGATGCTGGGCGTTGAAGACGTCAAGGAGATCCTCTCGGTAACCCTGCTCGGCGTGATCCCGGAATCCCAGGCGGTGCTCAAGGCATCCAACCAGGGCGTCCCGGTGATTCTCGACGACCAGAGCGATGCCGGTCAGGCTTACAGCGATACCGTCGACCGCCTGTTGGGCAAAGAAAAAGCCCACCGTTTCCTCGATGTCGAGAAGAAGGGATTCTTCGAGCGCCTGTTTGGAGGTAGGTAATGAACCTTTTTGACTTCTTTCGTGCCAACAAAAAGCCAAGTACCGCCTCGGTAGCGAAAGAGCGTCTACAGATCATCGTGGCGCATGAGCGCGGCCAGCGCAGCACGCCGGATTACTTGCCAGCCTTGCAGAAGGAACTGGTCGACGTGATCCGCAAGTACGTCAACATCGGCAATGACGACGTACATGTTGCACTGGAAAGCCAGGGCAGTTGCTCGATTCTGGAACTCAACATCACCCTGCCCGATCGCTGAGTCGATTTGGCAGTCGCTACGGCGGCTCGGACTATTGATGCTTGTGTAGGAGCTGCCGAAGGCTGCGATCTTTTGATCTTCAAAGTCAAAAGATCGCAGCCTTCGGCAGCTCCTACAGGGTTATCAGCAGTTCCGAGCCGCCGTTGGCATTTGTTACGAGGCTGTTTTAATGCCGCTGTCCAACATCCGCATCATCCATCAGGACGCCGCCGTACTGGTGGTGAACAAACCGACGTTACTGCTCTCGGTGCCCGGTCGCGCTGACGACAACAAGGATTGCCTGATTACCCGTTTGCAGGAAAACGGCTACCCGGAAGCGCGCATCGTCCATCGCCTGGACTGGGAAACCTCCGGCATCATTTTGCTGGCGCGTGATGCCGATACGCATCGCGAACTGTCGCGCCAGTTTCACGACCGCGAAACTGAAAAGGCCTACACCGCGTTGGCCTGGGGTCAGCCGGAACTCGACAGTGGCAGCATCGATTTGCCGCTGCGTTACGACCCGCCGACCAAACCGCGCCACGTGGTCGACCATGAATTCGGCAAGCATGCGCTGACCTTCTGGCGTGTGCTGGAACGTTGCGGTGACTGGTGCCGCGTCGAGCTGACACCGATCACCGGCCGTTCGCACCAGTTGCGCGTGCACATGCTGTCGATCGGGCATCCGCTGCTGGGTGACGGGCTCTACGCCCACGAGCAGGCTCTGGCCGCCTGGCCACGTCTGTGCCTGCACGCGAGCATGCTCAGCTTCACCCATCCGCAAAGCGGCGAACGCCTGCGCTTCGAGTGCCCTGCACCGTTCTGACCGACCACACTGAACCCCTGTAGGAGCTGCCGAAGGCTGCGATCTTTTGATCTGGTGTTTCGTAAATCAAAAGCGAGATCAAAAGATCGTCCGATCGCGGCCCGAGCCTTCGGCAGCTCCTACACGGATCCGGTGCAGATTCAATTCCCCGGCCGATGCGTTAAACTCCCGCCCATTGCTGTCTGGAGTTTCTTATGCGCGAAGAGTTGAACCAAGGCCTGATCGACTTTCTCAAGGCCTCCCCTACCCCGTTCCACGCCACTGCCAGTCTGGTGCAGCGTCTGGAGGCCGCCGGTTTCGTGCGCCTCGACGAGCGCGAACCATGGACCACCGAGCCGAACGGCCGCTATTACGTCACCCGCAACGACTCCTCGATTGTCGCGATCAAAATGGGCCGCACTTCGCCACTGCACGGCGGCATCCGCCTGGTCGGCGCGCACACCGACAGCCCTTGCCTGCGGGTCAAGCCGCAACCGGAGCTGCAGCGCCAGGGCTTCTGGCAACTGGGCGTTGAAGTCTACGGCGGCGCGCTGCTGGCACCGTGGTTCGACCGCGATCTGTCGCTGGCCGGCCGCGTGACCTTCCGCCGCGACGGCAAGGTCGAAAGCCAGTTGATCGACTTCAAAGCGCCGATCGCCATCATTCCGAACCTGGCCATTCACCTCAACCGTGAAGCCAATCAAGGCTGGGCGATCAACGCGCAGACCGAACTACCGCCGATCCTCGCGCAATTCGCCGGTGACGAGCGCGTCGACTTCCGTGCCGTGCTCACCGATCAACTGGCCCGCGAACATGGCTTGAACGCCGACGTCGTGCTCGATTACGAGCTGAGTTTCTACGACACGCAAAGTGCTGCGGTCATCGGCCTCAATGGCGACTTCATCGCTGGCGCGCGCCTCGATAACCTGCTGTCGTGCTACGCCGGCCTGCAAGCCTTGCTCACCGCTGAAACCGACGAAACCTGCGTGCTGGTGTGCAACGACCACGAAGAAGTCGGCTCCTGCTCGGCCTGCGGTGCCGATGGCCCGATGCTCGAACAGACCCTGCGCCGTCTGCTGCCGGAAGGTGACGAGTTCGTCCGCACCATCCAGAAATCCCTGCTGGTCTCGGCCGACAACGCCCACGGCGTGCACCCCAACTACGCAGAAAAGCACGACGCCAACCACGGCCCGAAACTCAACGCCGGCCCGGTGATCAAGGTCAACAGCAACCAGCGCTACGCCACCAACAGCGAAACCGCCGGCTTCTTCCGCCATCTGTGCATGGCCGAAGAGGTGCCGGTGCAAAGCTTCGTGGTACGCAGCGACATGGGCTGTGGCTCGACCATCGGCCCGATCACCGCCAGCCACCTCGGTGTGCGCACCGTCGATATCGGCCTGCCGACCTTCGCCATGCACTCGATCCGCGAACTGTGCGGCAGCCACGACCTGGCACACCTGGTCAAAGTGCTGAGCGCGTTCTACGCCTGCCGCGAGCTGCCTTAAAAGCTTCGGCAGCTCCTACTCAGATCAATACCGGCCGGCAGAAACCGACCTAGACTTACATCATTCATTTCGACAAGGCAGTCTCCATGATCTCGATGTCTTCGTTCCACGCCATGCTCATTCCGATTCTGAGCGGAATGATCCTGCTGGCCATCGGCTTCAACTTCCGTGACAAGAACGCCGGCGTGTTCGCCATGTGGATCGGCATGCTCACGATCCTCGCCACGGTGGTGTACAAGATCCTCGCCAAACTCAACGAATAAATCCGCGCCCGGCTCGCAATGCATTAGTGGGCCTCGTACACTCCAGCGAATCCGCCCCTTGCGAGGTTGACCGCCTAGTGTTCGCTCGTCTTTTTGCTTTGCCCAGCCTGTTCCTCGTCTGCCTGATGACGCTGTTGCCGCTGGCCCCCGCCCACGCGGTCGGTTTGCCCGGCCTGCTCAACACCAACAAAGCGCAGCCCGAAGCGCAGGAGCCGCTCGGCCAGTCCCTCGACGAAGTCATCAAGTCGCTGGAAAACGACAAGCAACGCGCACAGTTGCTGACCGATCTGAAGAAGCTGCGCGACGCCACCAAAAAGGCTCAGGCCAGCCCTGAAGAAGGCGTGCTCGGCTTGATCGGCGGCACTCTGTCCAACTTCGAAAAACAATTTACCGGCGCCGACAGCCCGCTCAATCGCTGGGGCAACGAGTTCGACCTGGCCAAGGAAGAGCTGAGCGGCATGATGTTGCCGGCCAACGAATGGCTGCCGATCATCTTCGGCTTCGCCATGATCCTCGCGGTGTGGAGCCTGCTCGCCGCCGCGCTGATCTGGCTCGGCCATCGCGTGCGCATGCGCTTCGGCCTCACTGAAGAATTGCCGCAACACCCCAAAGCCCTCGACATGCTGCGCTTCGCTTTGCGCAAGCTCGGGCCGTGGCTGATCGCACTGGTGATGACCGTTTACATGAGCTACGCGCTGCCGTCGTCGCTGGGTAAAAGCCTGGCGATGGTGCTCGCCTATGCGCTGGTGGTCGGCACCTGTTTTTCGGCGATCTGCGTGATCGCGTTTTCCCTGCTCGATGGCCCGCACCGCCATCGCGCGCTGTACATCCTGCGTCATCAGGCGTTCCGCCCGCTGTGGCTGATCGGCAGCTTCGCCGCGTTCGGTGAGGCGCTGAACGATCCACGCCTGATCGAAAGCCTCGGCGTGCATCTGGCCCACACCGCCGCCACTATCGCCAATGTCCTCGCGGCACTGTCGACCGGTCTGTTTATCCTGCGTTTCCGCCGACCGATTGCGCATTTGATCCGCAACCAGCCGCTGTCGCGGCGCCTGACCCGCCGCGCCCTCAGCGACACCATCGAAATCCTCGGCACCTTCTGGTACGTGCCGGCGCTGGTGCTGGTCGGCATCTCGCTGTTCGCCACGTTCGTTTCCGCCGGCGACACCAGCACCGCCTTGCGCCAGTCGCTGATCTGCACCGTGCTGCTGGTGATGTGCATGGTGATCAACGGCCTCGTGCGCCGCCACTCACTGAAACCGCAACGCGGGCCGAAACGCCACGCGCTGTACTCCGAACGCCTGAAAAACTTCTTCTACACCCTCGCGCACCTGGTGGTCTGGCTGGTCTTCATCGAACTCGGCCTGCGCGTCTGGGGCCAGTCGCTGATCGGTTTCGCCGAGGGCGAAGGGCATGATGTCAGCGTCAAACTGTTCAGCCTGATCGGCACACTGATTTTCTCCTGGCTGATCTGGATCCTCGCCGACACCGCCGTGCATCACGCCCTCACCCGCTCGCGCAAAGGTCTGGCGAATGCCCGTGCGCAAACGATGATGCCGCTGATCCGCAACGTGCTGTTCGTGGCGATCTTCATCATTGCGCTGATCGTCGCGCTGGCGAACATGGGCATGAACGTCACGCCACTGCTGGCCGGTGCCGGCGTGATCGGTCTGGCCATCGGTTTCGGCGCGCAGTCGCTGGTTGCGGATTTGATCACCGGCCTTTTCATCATCATCGAAGACTCACTGGCCATTGATGACTACGTCGATGTCGGCGGCCACCTCGGCACCGTCGAAGGCCTGACCATCCGCACCGTGCGCCTGCGCGACATCGACGGCATCGTCCACACCATCCCGTTCAGCGAAATCAAAAGCATCAAGAACTACTCCCGCGAGTTCGGCTACGCGATCTTCCGTGTGGCGGTGCCGTACAACATGGAAATCGACGACGCGATCAAACTGATGCGCGAAGTCGGCCAGAAGATGCGCACCGATCCACTGCAACGGCGCAACATCTGGTCGCCGCTGGAGATACAGGGCGTCGAAAGTTTCGAATCCGGCAGCGCGATTCTGCGCGCGCGGTTCAAGACCGCGCCGATCAAACAATGGGAAGTTTCTCGAGCCTTCAACCTGTCGCTCAAACGCCACCTCGACGAAGCCGGACTCGATCTGGCAACGCCGCGCATGAGCGTGCAAGTGATCACTGCCGGTGGCGGCCAGCCGAAGGAATAGCACTCAGGCGCGCGGTTGCAGTCACAGGCAGGGAAGCCCGACAACAATAATCAAGGAGAAACCGATGCAACTGACGCGCATTGCCCAAGCCGTTCTACTCAGCCTGTTCGCCAGCCACGCCGGCGCCGCCACGCTGGAAAGCACCCGCACGCAAATCGCCGAACAAGCGCAAAAGCTCGAGCCGGAACTGCTGGAAACCCGCCGCGACATCCACGCTCATCCAGAACTCGGCAACACGGAAAAACGCACCGCGGAACTGGTCGCCAAACAACTCAAGGCCATGGGCCTGGAAGTCAAAACCGGCGTCGCCCGCACCGGCGTGGTCGCCATCCTCAAGGGTGGCTTGCCCGGCCCGACCGTGGCCCTGCGCGCCGACATGGACGCGCTGCCGGTCAAGGAAGTCGCCGACCTGCCGTTCGCATCAAAAGCCAAAGGCACCTACCTCGACAAAGAAGTCGACGTCATGCACGCCTGCGGCCACGATGCGCACACCGCGATCCTGCTCAGCACGGCGAAAGTTCTCACGGGTATGCGCGACACCCTGCCCGGCACCGTGGTGTTCTACTTCCAGCCCGCCGAAGAAGGCCCGAGCGACTTCATCCCCGACGGCAAAAATACCTGGGGCGCAAAAATGATGGTCGAGGAAGGTGTGATGAAATCACCGAAACCCGACGCCGTTTTCGGCCTGCACGTCTGGGCCGGCGTCCCCGCCGGCCAGATCGCCTATCGCCCAGGCGCGACCCTGGCCAGCTCCGACGACTTGCGCATCAAAATCCTCGGCAAACAAACCCACGCCGGCCGCCCATGGGACGGCATCGACCCGATCACCGTCGGCGCACAAACCATCGTCGGCCTGCAAACCGTAGTCAGCCGCCGCACCGATATCTCCTCTTATCCGTCAGTGGTCAGCATCGGCACCATCAACGGCGGCACGCGCTACAACATCATTCCCGAATCCGTCGACATGACCGGCACAATCCGCTCCTACGACTACGGCATCCGCCAGAAACTGCATGCCGACGTCCGCCAGACCGTGGAAAAAATAGCCGAAAGCGGCGGTGCGAAAGCGGATGTCACCATCATCGAAAAATACGACCCGACCATCAACAACCCGGCGCTGACGGAAAAGATGCTGCCGACGCTGAAGTGGGCGGCCAAGGATGATGTGGTGAATGCACCGCTGGTGGGGGGCGCGGAAGATTTCTCGTTTTTTGCCAAAGAAGTGCCGGGGCTGTTTGTGTTTCTCGGCGTGACACCAAGAGACCAGGACATGAGCAAGGCAGCGCCGAATCATAATCCCGGGTTCTTTGTGGATGAGTCGGCGCTGGTGGTCGGGGTAAGGACATTGGCCTCGTTGGCGACGGATTATTTGTATGCCAATGCAGGGGCAGACAAATAGGGATGAGGTGACTGTGGGGGCGCTTTCGCGAGCAGGCTCGCTCCCACATTTGGATCGTGTGCAGCCAGTTAGAAATTGGTCGGCTGTCAGGCCGCCATCGCTGGCACATTTGGACCGTGGACAGCCTGTCAGAAACTGGTCGGCTGTCAGGCCGCCATCGCGAGCAGGCTCACTCCCACATTTGGACCGTGTGCAGCCTGCCAGAAACAGGTCGGCTGTCAGGCCGCCATCGCTGGCAAGCCAGCTCCCACAGGGATTGAGTCCAACCGGTAAACCCGCTTCGGCTTCTCACCACTCAACAGGATGAGCGTTAGCTCGGCTGCAGCTCTTGATCTTGCCGTGCTGGCCCCTTCGGCAGGCTGAGTGGAGGGATTAGGTGCAGCGAAGCAAACCGGAGGCGATGCGCCCGGATCGATCCCGGAGCGAAGGAACCCCGAGCTTTAGCGAGCGGGCCGAACGCCGGGGCCCAGCCTTTTGCTTACTTTTCGGCGTCTGGAAAAGTGAGTCGCTGTAAGAGCGAAACCGCCAGCGGCGACACCCGCAGAAACGGATATTCACACAGAACCCAATAGCCTGGTCGGCCCACAGGCCGCCAAGGCCAAAGCCTCAAACCACATCAACCCCGACGTGAATCGCATCATGCCGCCAAAACTCCAGATCACAATCAATCAACCGCTCATGCTGATCATAATTGACCCGAGCAATCCGCAATCCCGGACTCCCCACCGACACCCGTAAAGCCGCCGCCGCATCCACCGACAACGACGTAGGCACAATCTCAAACCGCACCCGCCCATAGTGCAAATCGTAATGCCGCGCATACAACTCGGTCATCGACTGATTCAGATCAAACTCAAGAATCCCCGGAAAAAACTGCGGATTCAAATAGTGCTCCACATACAGCACCAGCCGCCCATCAATGCGCCGCGACCGGCAAATCTGAATCACGCTCGACAACGCCGGCAACTGCAACCACGCACACACCGCCGCCGACGCCGGCTGCAAACGTGCCGAAATCACCTCGGTCGACGGCACACGCCCCTGCGCACTGACCATCGCGTGAAAGTGACTGCGCTGCATCAGGTTGTACGCCAGACGCGGCGGCGAAACGAACCAGCCCCGTCGCTCCTCGCGATAAATCTGCCCCTGCGCCTCCAACTGCAACAACGCCTCACGCACGGTAATCCGCGTCGTACCGAACAACTCACTGAGCTTGCGCTCGGCCGGCAACTTGCTGCCCGCCGCCAACAACCCGTGATCAAGCTGCTCCTGCAACACCTGGCCAATCGCTGTCACCGCTTTTGTTGCCTCATCGCGCATCAACGTTACCTATCTGGACTAGACCAGCACTGTTTCGGGGCAAAACCGCACGGCAATCGAGCCGTTTCCTGATATTGCAAGCCTAGGCAGTGCAGATGACCGAGAGATGACAAAACTACCGAACGGTCGTCTTCACGACTTGCAATACATCGGCCAAGTCCCTTGCCCTGCGGGCCTTTGAGCATGGTCTACGCTTATCTGACACCCGCCAGTACCGGGCAAATAAAAGGCCTGCCACAAGGCCGCCGACATCAAAGTGTCATCCAGCCCCCTTAAATTGGCTCAGGTATTGCTGACCTAGACCAACACACACCGCAATCGCAGCGTTGAACACGACCAAGGAGCTTCGGAATGAAACAGCTTTTCCTGGCAACACTGTTAGGCTCGACCATTGCAATGTGCACCTCCGCCATGGCGGCCGGCACCGATCTGAAAACCCTCGAAGCCGCTGCGAAAGCGGAAGGCGCCGTCAACAGCGTCGGCATGCCCGATGACTGGGCCAACTGGAAAGGCACCTGGGAAGACCTGGCCAAGACCTACGGCCTGAAACACATCGACACCGACATGAGCTCGGCCCAGGAAATCGCCAAGTTCGCCGCCGAAAAAGACAACGCCACTGCTGACATCGGCGACGTCGGTGCGGCCTTCGGCCCGATCGCGGTCAAGCAAGGTGTGGTGCAACCGTACAAGCCAAGCACCTGGGACCAAGTCCCGGACTGGGCCAAGGACAAGGACGGCAACTGGGCACTGGCCTACACCGGCACCATCGCGTTCATCGTCAACAAAAAGCTGCTGCACGGCTCCGAAGTACCGACCAAGTGGGCTGACCTCAAGGGCGGCAAATACAAAGTTTCGATCGGTGACGTGAGCACCGCCGCCCAAGCCGCCAACGGCGTTCTCGCTGCGGCACTGGCCAACGGTGGCGACGAGAAAAACATCAAGCCTGCGCTGCTGCTGTTCGCCGACATCGCCAAACAGGGTCGCCTGTCGATGGCCAACCCGACCATTGCCACCATGGAAAAAGGCGAGATCGAAGTCGGTGTGGTCTGGGACTTCAACGGCCTCAGCTACAAAGCCAAGATGGCCAACCCGGATGACTACGTGGTGCTGATCCCGTCCGACGGCTCGGTGATTTCCGGCTACACCACGATCATCAACAAGTACGCGAAAAACCCGAACGCCGCCAAGCTGACCCGCGAATACATCTTCAGCGACGCCGGCCAGACCAACCTCGCCCGCGGCAACGCCCGTCCAATCCGCGCCGAGCACCTGCAACTGCCGGAAGACGTGAAGGCCAAACTGCTGCCGAACGAGCAGTACAAAAAGGTCACCCCGATCAAAGACGCCGATGCGTGGGAAAAGACTTCCAAGGCCCTGCCACAGCAGTGGAACGAGGAAGTCATCGTCGAGATGAAGTAATCCTTCATCTGTAGGAGCTGCCGCAGGCTGCGATCTTTTGATCTTGCCCTTTAAAAGCAACATCAAAAGATCGCAGCCTGCGGCAGCTCCTACAGGGGTTGGTTCCAGTTTTGTTTTCGGAGTTTTTGCCCCTATGAAGCACAACGTCATCCTTGTCGTGCTCGACGGCCTCAACTACGAGGTCGCGCGTCACGCCATGGGGCATCTGCAGGCTTATGTTGGCGCAGGACGCGCCGCGCTCTACCAGTTGGAGTGCGAACTGCCGGCCCTGTCCCGACCGCTTTATGAATGCATCCTCACGGGCGTGCCGCCGATCGACAGCGGCATCGTCCACAACAACGTCTCGCGCCTGTCCAACCAGCGCAGCATTTATCACTACGCCCGCGATGCCGGTTTGAAAACCGCGGCGGCGGCGTATCACTGGGTCAGCGAGTTGTACAACCGCTCGCCGTTCGTAGCGGCACGCGACCGCCACACCGACAACCTGTCGCTGCCGATCCAGCACGGGCATTTCTACTGGAGCGATCACTACCCGGATTCGCATCTGTTCGCCGACGCGGAAAACCTGCGCCTGCGCCACGACCCGAACTTCCTGCTGATCCACCCGATGAACATCGACGACGCCGGGCACAAACACGGTCTCGATTCTTCGCAGTACCGCAACAGCGCGCGCTTCGCCGACATCATCCTCGCCGACTATCTGCAGAGCTGGCTCGACGCTGGCTATCAGGTATTGGTGACTGCCGACCACGGCATGAACAACGATCGCTCGCACAACGGCCTGCTGCCGGAAGAGCGTCAGGTGCCGCTGTTTGTCCTCGGTGACGCGTTCAGCCTCGACGCTGGCGCCGCCCCCAAGCAAACCGACATCTGCGGCACCGTCTGCGAACTGCTCGGCGTGCCCCACGACAAACCTGTGTGCCGGGAGTTGCTCAAGTGAACTCGATGACTCGCGGCAAATGGCTGGCGGCGCTGTGCCTGGTGCCCTTCGCACTGTTCTTTATCGTCTTCGAAATCGCCCCGCTGGTCTGGGTGATGATCAACAGTCTGCAATCTGAAGAGTTTGGCTGGGGCTTGGCCAACTTCAGCAAGATCTTCAGTTCGAAGTTCTACTTGCAGGCGATCCAGTACAGCCTCGAGATCAGCTTCTGGTCGAGTGTGTTCGGCATCATCATCGCAGTACTCGGTGCGTATTCCCTGCGCCGGGTCGACTCGAAACTGCGCAACTTTGTGAATGCCTTCGCCAACATGACCAGCAACTTCGCGGGGGTGCCTCTGGCCTTCGCGTTCATCATCCTGCTCGGTTTCAACGGCAGCATCACCATCATGCTCAAGCAGTCGGGGATCATTCAGGACTTCAACCTGTACTCGAAAACCGGGCTGATCATCCTCTACACCTACTTCCAGATTCCGCTTGGCGTGCTGCTGCTCTACCCGGCCTTCGACGCCTTGCGTGAAGACTGGCGCGAGTCCGCCGCGTTGCTTGGCGCCAATGGCTGGCAGTTCTGGCGGCACATTGGTTTGCCAGTGCTGACCCCGGCGCTGCTCGGCACGTTCGTGATCCTGCTGGCCAACGCCCTCGGTGCTTATGCCACGGTGTACGCGTTGACGACGGGCAACTTCAACGTCCTGCCGATCCGGATTGCGGCGATGGTCTCCGGCGATATTTCCCTCGATCCAAATCTGGCCAGCGCGTTGGCCGTGGTGCTGGTGGCGCTGATGACCATCGTCACCGTCGTGCATCAACTGTTGTTGAAGAGGAGCTACCATGTCTCGCGCTGAATCCGGCCCGGCCGGCGTCTACCACCGCGTCGTGGTTTATCTGCTGTTCGCGATCCTCTTGCTGCCACTCGTGGGCACGCTGATTTATTCGATCGCCAGCAGTTGGTCGGCGACCATTCTGCCCAGCGGCTTCACCTTCAAGTGGTACATCCAGTTGTGGAGCGATCCGCGTTTCCTGCACGCCTTCGGCCAGTCATTGCTGGTCTGCGTTGGCGCGCTGGTGCTTTCAGTCGTGCTGATCCTGCCGCTGCTGTTCGTCGTGCATTACCACTTCCCGAAACTCGATGCGCTGATGAACATCCTCATCCTGCTGCCCTTCGCGGTGCCGCCGGTGGTGTCGTCGGTGGGACTGTTGCAACTTTACGGCTCCGGGCCGATGGCCATGGTCGGCACGCCGTGGATTCTGATCGGCTGCTACTTCACCGTGGCGCTACCGTTCATGTACCGGGCAATCACCAACAACCTGCAAGCGATCAACCTGCGCGACCTGATGGACGCCGCGCAACTGCTGGGTGCCAGCACCTTTCAAGCGGCGTTTCTGGTGGTGCTGCCGAACCTGCGCAAAGGCCTGATGGTCGCGTTGCTGCTGTCGTTTTCGTTCCTGTTTGGTGAGTTCGTGTTTGCCAACATCCTCGTCGGCACCCGCTACGAAACCCTGCAGGTTTACCTGAACAACATGCGTAACAGCAGCGGTCACTTCACCAGTGCGCTGGTTATTTCGTATTTCTTTTTCGTGCTGGTCCTGACCTGGATCGCCAACATCTTGAACAAGGACAAAAGCGAATGAGCTATGTCAGCGTCCAACACCTGCAGAAAAGCTACGCCGGCACGACCGTTTTCAGCGACATCGACTGCGAAATCAACGAGGGTGAATTCGTCACCCTGCTCGGCCCCTCCGGTTGCGGCAAATCCACACTGCTGCGTTGCATCGCCGGCCTGACACCGGTCGATGGCGGCAAGATCCTCCTCGATGGCGTCGATATCGTGCCGTTGAGTCCGCAGAAACGCGGGATCGGCATGGTGTTTCAGAGCTATGCGCTGTTCCCCAACATGACCGTGGAACAGAACGTTGCCTTCGGTTTGCGCATGCAAAAGGTCAACGCCGACGACAGCCATAAACGCGTTTCGGAAGTGTTGAAACTGGTTGAACTGAACGACTTCGCCAGTCGCTATCCGCATCAGTTGTCGGGAGGCCAATGCCAGCGCGTGGCCCTCGCCCGTTCGCTGGTCACGCGTCCGCGTTTGTTGCTGCTGGATGAGCCGCTGTCTGCACTGGATGCACGCATTCGTAAGCACCTGCGTGAACAGATCCGCCAGATTCAGCGCGAGCTGGGCCTGACGACGATTTTCGTCACTCACGATCAGGAAGAAGCGCTGACGATGTCTGACCGGATTTTCCTGATGAATCAGGGAAAAATCGTACAAAGCGGCGATGCCGAAACCCTCTACACCGCCCCCGTCGATGTGTTCGCCGCCGGCTTCATCGGCAACTACAACCTGCTCGATGCCGACGACGCATCGAAGCTGTTGCAGCGCCCGATCAACCACCGCATCGCCATTCGCCCGGAAGCCATCGAACTGAGCCTTAACGGCGAACTCGACGCGCAGATCCGCAGCCACAGCCTGCTCGGCAACGTCATCCGCTACCGGATCGAAGCGCGCGGCGTGGAATTGGTGGTGGATGTGCTCAATCGTTCGGCCGCTGATTTGCATCCCGACGGTCAGCGTCTGGCGCTTTCCATCGATCCGACGGCCCTGTGTGAAGTAGCTTAAAAGCAGCTGCAAGCTTCGAGCTACAAGCTTCAAGTTGTAGACTGCGGCGTAACTGATTTCAATTCTTGCAGCTCGACGCTTGTAGCTCGCAGCTGTTCTCGGAGAGAACCGATGGCTTTGGCAATTTTTGATCTGGACGAAACCTTGATCCACGGCGACTGCGCCACCCTCTGGAGCGAGCAGATGGGGCGCCTGGGCTGGGTCGATCCTGAATCGTACATGCGCAAGAACAACGAGCTGATGGACGCCTACAGCCATGGCAAATTGCGCATGGAAGACTACATGGAATTCAGTCTGGAACCGCTGATCGGACGCACGCCGGAAGAAGTCGAGCACTTGGTCGGGCCATGGGTTGAAGACTTTATCGAACCGATCATCTTCAGCGACGCGACCAAGACCATCGCCGCCCACCGCAAGGCCGGAGACCGGATTCTGGTGATCTCGGCGTCGGGCACGCATCTGGTCAGACCTATCGCCGATCGACTGGGCATCGATGAAATTCTGGGGATCGAACTGGAAGTCGCCCACGGCGTTTACAGCGGCCACACCGTTGGCACCCTGACCTACCGCGAAGGCAAGATCACCCGTTTGCTGGAATGGCTGGATGCTGAAGAGGAAAACCTGGAAGGCGCGAGTTTCTATTCCGACTCACGCAATGATTTGCCGTTGTTGCTGAAGGTGGATTTCCCGCATGTGGTCAACCCGGACCCAGTGCTGCTGGAACACGCCGAAAAGGCCAACTGGCCAATTCACCTCTGGAAATGACAAAGATTTAATCTGCACAGGCAGGCTGATATTCCAAACCTGAGTTCGACCCGATGCATCAGGTCGATGTAGCCCGGCAGAACAACCCGGTCAGTCCCCTCTCCCTTTGGGAGAGGGTTAGGGTGAGGGGCTTTTTGCCTTGATCTCAGCTCAGACTTTCGTCAATCACCACTACCAGTTTGCCCGCCACCGTATTACTCGCCAACTCCGCAAACGCCGCCTCGGCATCCTTCACCGCAAACGCCTTGGCCAACTGCGGACTCAACCGCCCCTCGGCAAACAGCGGCCACACCTGCTGACCCAGATCACTCAACAGATCCGCCTTGAACTGATCGTCACGACTACGCAACGTCGAGCCCAGCAGTTGCACACGCTTGGCCAAGACCTGTGCCAGATCCAGTTTCGCCTCACGCCCGCCCATCAAACCGATCAACACCCAGCGTCCATCCAGCGCCATCAGCTTCAGGTTCAGCGCCGAATAATTAGCGCCGACCGGGTCGAGAATCACATTGAACGGCCCGAAATCACGCAGACTCTCCAGATCATCGGTGCGCACTACCCCACCCTGGGCGCCCAGTGCCTCGCAGTAGGCCAACCGCTCGGCTGAACCAACGCTGACCCAACATGGATTACCGAACGCCTTGCACAACTGAATGGCGGCTGAACCGATTCCACTTGCGCCGGCATGCAGGAGAACTTTCTCACCCGGTTTGAGCGCCGCAAGTTGAAACACATTCAGCCAGACTGTTGCATAAACCTCAGGCAATGCGGCAGCCTCGATCAGCGAAACGCCTTCGGGTACCGGCAGTACATGCCGCCCGTCGACGACCACCTCTTCGGCCATGCCGCCCCCGGCCAGCAAGGCGCAAACCCGATCGCCGACCTGCCAGGCACTGCCCGCGCCGACCTCGCTGATCACTCCGGAACACTCAAGACCGAGCACTTGGCTGGCCCCTGGCGGTGGCGAATAAAGCCCTGCTTTCTGTAATAAATCGGCACGATTGAGGCCCGCTGCCGCCACTCGGATGCGGACTTGTCCTACATCGCACGTAGGACTCGGCTCTTCAACCCATGCCACTTGACCGTCAACGCCTTGCAATGCCTTCACAGTGCCTCCATAGTGAGTCTGGACTGAGCCCGAAGCTGTAGCGCCGGGCTTTTTGCATTATGCGACCGGCTCTCGTAGAACCGGCGACTTCAAAGACGGCCTAATATGCGTTATCAATTGTCCCCGCGTCGAATCAGCATGAAGCATTTGCTCCCCAGCACCGCCCTCGCTCTTTTCATCGGTATCGGTTTGCTGCCGGTGTCGGGCAATACATTCGCAGCCAACAGCTGGGACAAATTGCAGCCTGATCGCGATGAAGTCATCGCCAGCCTGAACGTCGTCGAGTTGCTCAAGCGTCACCACTACAGCAAGCCGCCGCTCGACGATGCGCGCTCGGTGATCATCTACGACAGCTACCTCAAGCTGCTGGATCCGTCGCGCAGCTACTTCATGGCCAGCGACATCACCGAATTCGACAAGTGGAAGACGCAGTTCGACGACTTCCTCAAAAGCGGCGACCTCAACGCCGGGTTCACCATCTACAAGCGCTATCTGGACCGCGTCAAGGCGCGTCTGGACTTCGCCCTTGCCGAGCTGAACAAAGGCGTCGACAAGATGGACTTCACCACCAAGGAAACCTTGCTGATCGATCGCAAGGACGCCCCTTGGCTCAAATCCACCGCTGAACTCGACGACCTGTGGCGCAAACGCGTCAAGGACGAAGTGCTGCGGATGAAGATCGCCGGCAAAGAGCCGAAGCAGATCCAGGAAACCCTGACCAAGCGCTACAAGAACCAGTTGGCGCGCCTGGACCAGACCCGTCCGGAAGACATCTTCCAGGCGTACATCAACACCTTCGCCATGTCGTACGATCCGCACACCAACTATCTGTCGCCGGATAACGCGGAAAACTTCGACATCAACATGAGCCTGTCCCTCGAGGGTATCGGTGCCGTGTTGCAGAGCGACAACGACCAGGTAAAAGTCGTGCGTCTGGTGCCGGCAGGCCCGGCTGACAAGACCAAACAGGTCGCCCCGGCCGACAAGATCATCGGCGTTGCCCAAGGCAACAAAGAAATGGTCGACGTGGTCGGCTGGCGTCTGGACGAAGTGGTCAAACTGATCCGTGGCCCGAAAGGCACCGTGGTGCGTCTGGAAGTGATTCCGGCGAGCAATGCGCCGAACGACCAGACCACCAAGATCGTGCCGATCACCCGTGAAGCGGTGAAGCTCGAAGATCAGGCCGTGAAGAAGTCCGTGCTCAACCTGAAACAGGACGGCAAGGACTACAAACTCGGCGTCATCGAGATTCCAGCCTTCTACCTCGACTTCAAGGCGTTCCGCGCCGGTGATCCGGACTACAAGAGCACGACCCGTGACGTCAAGAAGCTGCTCACCGAGCTGCAGAAAGACAAAGTCGACGGCGTGGTCATCGACCTGCGCAACAACGGCGGCGGTTCCCTGCAGGAAGCCACCGAGCTGACCAGTCTGTTCATCGACAAAGGCCCGACCGTACTCGTACGTAATGCCGATGGCCGTGTCGACGTACTCGAAGACGAAAACCCGGGCGCGTTCTACAAAGGTCCGATGGCACTCTTGGTCAACCGCTTGTCCGCCTCGGCCTCGGAGATTTTCGCCGGCGCCATGCAGGACTACCACCGCGCGCTGATCATCGGTGGCCAGACCTTCGGTAAAGGCACCGTGCAGACCATCCAGCCGCTGAACCATGGCGAACTGAAACTGACCCTGGCCAAGTTCTACCGGGTCTCCGGTCAGAGCACCCAGCATCAGGGCGTGCTGCCGGACATCGACTACCCGTCGCTGATCGACACCAAGGAAATCGGCGAGAGCGCTCTGCCGGAAGCCATGCCTTGGGACACCATCCGCGCGGCAATCAAACCGGCGGCCGATCCGTTCAAGCCGTTCCTGGCTCAGCTCAAGTCCGAGCATGACACGCGCACCGCCAAGGATGCCGAGTTTGTGTTCATCCGCGACAAGCTGGCCCTGGCGCAGAAACTGATGGAAGAAAAAACCGTCAGCCTTAACGAAGCCGAGCGCCGTGCCCAGCACAACGACATCGACGCCAAGCAACTGGTGATGGAAAACATCCGTCGCAAGGCCAAAGGCGAAGAGCCGCTCAAAGAACTGAAGAAAGAAGACGAAGACGCCCTTGCGGCCGCTGACCCGGACAAGGTCAAACCGGAAGACGATGCCTACCTGAGCGAAACCGGGCGCGTCCTGCTGGATTACCTGAAGTTGAGCAATCAGGTGGCCAAGAAGTAAGGTGATGGCAATTTAGTGCTGACGATCCCCGGATCGTCATCAAACAGTCATCATTCTGTCGTGCAATAAAGGACTGGGAGCCACTCTCTTCATCGAGAGCGCTCCCAGTCCTTTTTTTATCGCCAGAGATTGCCATGACCACGACCGAACAGCTGAGTGCCTTGAGCTCGATCCTGACTCAAAGCGGTTTACACAGCCTGTTCCAACCGATCATCAGCCTCTCGGAACGGCGCATCCTCGGTTACGAAGCCCTCACTCGCGGCCCTTCCAACAGCCCTCTTCACTCGCCCATCGCGCTGTTCGCCGTGGCCCGTCAGGCCGGGCGTTTGAGCGAACTCGAGATCGCCTGCCGCCAGAGCGCTTGCCGCCGCTTCAACGAGCAGCAACTGCCGGGCAAACTGTTTCTCAACGTCTCGCCGGAATCCTTGCTTGAAGCCGCACATCAACCGGGGCGCACCTTGCAGTTGCTGCAGGATTTCGGCATTCCGCCCAGCCAGGTGGTCATCGAGCTGACCGAACAGACGCCCATCGACGATTTTCAGTTGCTGCAAACCGCCTTGCATCACTATCGGGCGATGGGTTTTTCCATTGCGCTGGATGATCTCGGTGCCGGCTATTCGAGCTTGCGGTTATGGTCGGAACTGCGTCCGGATTATGTGAAGATCGATCGGCACTTCATCGATGGCATTCATCAAGATGCGTTGAAGCGCGAGTTCGTCGGCTCGATCCTGCAAATCGCCAAAGCCTCTCGCGCGCAAGTGATCGCCGAAGGCATCGAGCTGCCGGAAGAACTCGCGGTGCTGACGGAAATGGGCGTCGATCTGGTGCAGGGCTACCTGCTTGGCCGCCCCCAAGAACACCCACCGCGCGATGCCCGCGCCTTGATGCCCAAGCACGACAGCAGCAGCGTTGCGCTGAACGACGAAGGCAGTGACCTCAGCGCCCTGCTCAACGACCAACCGGCCGTGCATCGCGACACCCCCACCGCCACCGTGCTGGAAGCCTTCCGCCGCCAGGCCAACCTCAACTCACTGGCAGTACTCGACGAACAAGGTCAACCCTGCGGCATCGTCCACCGCCACTCGTTGTCGGATGCCCTGCTCAAACCGTTCGCCACCGACCTGTTCGCCCGTAAACCGATCAGCCGCCTGATGAACGACGATTTCCTCGCCGTGGAAATGAGCCAGTCACTGCAACAGGTCAGCCGACTGATCACCAGCCGCGCGCGCCAGCGCATCGAAGAAGACTTCATCATTACTCTTAACGGCGGCTACCTGGGTCTTGGCCGGGTGATCGACGTGCTTAAACTGATCACCGAGTTGAAGATTCAACAGGCGCGGTATGCCAATCCGCTGACTTTGTTGCCGGGGAATGTGCCGATTCAGCAATGCCTGACGCGGTTGCTGCAGCAGGGGCGCGAGTCGGTCATTTGCTACGTCGACATCGATAGTTTCAAACCCTTCAACGATATCTATGGCTACGGGCGTGGTGATGAAGTTTTGCTGTGCCTGGCGCAATGCCTGAACGAGCGGGTAGACCCGAGCCGCGACTTCGTTGGTCACATTGGTGGCGACGACTTCCTCCTTGTCCTCGGTCCGGACGACTGGCGCAAACGCCTCAATCAACTGCTTGATGACTTTCAGAGCCAATGCCGACGCTTCTATCGTACGGAACATCTTGAAGCTGGATGCTTTATCGCACCGAATCGCCAAGGGGTGCGGCAGGAGTTTCCGCTCTTGTCACTGTCCATCGGCGTAGTACATCTGCATCCCGAAGCCTGCGCACAACTTGATGCCAGTCAGCTTGCCGAGATGGCATCGCAGGCGAAGCATCATGCGAAGAATGTTCCGGGGTATAGCGTGCATGTGATTGATAGTCTTACCGCTGCCGAGCTACATCGATTGCAGCTTAGCGTACAACGTTGACTTGATTTTTAGTTTACCAAGCCGACTTATCCTCACTAGCAGCCATCAACAGATCCTCTTTCCAGATTTCTGTCGCTAGTTGATAGACATCTTGAAAAAAACTACGTGGACTTTCTAACAAATACCACTCCTCACGCGGCCAACTGTTTGTCTCGCATTCATCTATTTCAAATATCGCTTGGAAATCGAAGCTTGGATCCTTAAGTACCGCTTCGAGATTTTCAACGAGAGCCAGTTTATGCCTATATGAGAGATAAGGCTGATTCAAGCAATACTTCTTTATTAGCATACTTCTATCAGCTTGATCATTCGGATCATAAACCTCGAGTTCTACACCCTTGGACTCCTCTCTATCATAAACATCAAACATCCCAACGAACCACATTAAGTCAGGTTCAAAGCGTTCATTTAAAAATGGGTCTTTCAGCATCATTTTCCCTCCGCGGGGAAGCCCGTGAAAGGCTCCTGTGTATTCAACTTGTCGAATTTAACCTCAAACCAATTCATATCCTCATTAAGCCCCGGGTTTTGTGCATCTTTTTTATTGGGTCTGTAACCGCGCCCAGCTCCAGGAAGCTCCAATCTAACTATTGGATTTTTCTTCTGATCCTTCCCTGTATGTCTAATCAATCCGTTTTTATCCTTCGTCATCGCTTTATTCAATGCCCCCAAATGCATGCGCCAACTATGAAACTGAGAGCTTGGATTACCTTTGGCACCTTTCGGGACCTCACCGGTATGAGGATCCGCTCCATTGATCGCTCGCTGTTTTAGAGCAGGATCAGAAATTTCCGAACTATGTTTTTTCACAGTGTGCATGTCATAAATTTTTTCATACTCACTAACACGCCGCTTTGCATTTCCCTCGGCTAGTTCATCAATCCTCGCCCTACGCTGCTCCGCCGTCATCTTCGGCAGCGCTGGCTCACCCTCATCTACCTTAGCCCCACCGACCCCACCCGGCACCTCACACCCAGGCTTATTCGGCGGTGGACAATTGGAGTTCAACCCCAACGGATCCACCCACCCCGTCGGATTCGGCACGTACTGGTACTGATTCAGCCCACCGGCCAACTTGATCGGATCCGGTGTCAGATACCGTCCCAACCTCGGGTCGTAGTACCGGTGCCGGTTGTAATGCAGCCCGCTTTCCGCATCGAAATACTGTCCCTGAAAGCGCAGCGGCTGGTTCAGGTAGTCGTCGCCGGCCAGGGTCAGTGCGGCGACTTTGCCGTAGGCGTCGTATTGCGCTGACCAGACGATGTCGCCGCTGTAGTCGGTGAGTTCTTGCGGGGTGCCGAGGTGGTC